>CAYMDI010000001.1:0-33997 GCA_964389165.1 uncultured Eubacteriales bacterium
TGATTTCAACACGGCGCTGGCTTTCAGCTATTTCTTTGACGGCAGCAAGCTTCTGGCTAAAGCACTGAAGGAAGAGACTGCAGGCAAGGCCGGGCTGAATAAGGCCTACAGGCTTTTTGAGAAATATTTAGTGGAGATTTTAGGCGTCCTTCCCCTGACATCCCGGGAAGCTGGCTCAGAGGAAGCTGATGCAGGGGAGGAGGGCCTGGCTTCCAAACTGATGGAAGTCCTCATGAAACTCAGGAACACCGCACGGAAAGAGAAGAATTTCCCTCTGAGCGACGCTATCCGAGATGAGCTGGCCCTGCTCGGAATCGAGCTGGTCGATACCAAGGAAGGAAGCACATGGAAGCTCCGATAAAGGGGAAAGGGGGATTCCCCTCTGTCCTGGCCCTGGCTTATCTGGGAGATAGTGTCCTGGAACTGGAAATCCGGGAATATCTGATCCGCAGCGGCAAGGTAAGGCTGGATTCCCTTCATAAGGGCGCTGTGCGCTATGTCAGCGCTGCTGCCCAAAGCAAGGTATATGATGCTATCGGGGAATACTTGTCGGATGAAGAGAGAGATGTTATGAAAAGCGGCAGGAACAGCAAGAAAAAAATACCCAAGAACGTAGAGATGAGGGACTATCGGAAGAGCACCGGTCTGGAAGCCCTCTATGGCTATCTTCATCTGGAAGGCCGGAAGGAGCGGATCCGGACTCTTACAGCCCAGGTAGTGCAGATTATTGAAGGAGGTCCGGTTCATGAGGATTGAAAAGGCAAAGGTCCTGGTTCCTGTAATGGATACCCAGCTTGTTCTGCGCAGGCTGGAGCGCTGTGGAAGAGTCTGCTACAAATCTGAGGACAAGTTCACAGAGGAGAGCGGGAAGGGGATGCTGAAGACCCTGATCGCCAAAAACCACGAGTCTGTACTGGAACATGAGAAGCTCACCATGCTTTTCATCATTGACAGAGGGGTCAGCCATGAACTGGTCAGGCATCGGATGGCCAGCTATAGCCAGGAGTCAACCCGGTACTGTAATTACAGCAAGGATAAATTCGGCCGGGAAATCACGGTGATTGATCCTTTCTTCCTTACAGGGGAGAAACGGGATGTCTGGGAGAGCGCTATGAAGGAGATTGAAGTCTCATATTTCAGGCTTCTGGATCTGGGTGGCACCCCTCAGGAGGCCAGAAGCCTCCTGCCCAATAGCCTGAAGACAGAAATTGCTGTCACCATGAACTTCCGGTCTTTGCGGAATTTCCTCTCCCTGCGCTGCAGCCCTGCAGCCCATCCCCAGATCAGGGAAGTGGCTATCCCCCTCCTCCTCTATCTGAAAAAGAAACTGGAACCTCTCTTTGCGGATATCCCCTATGATGAGGCCTTTCCAGTGGAACATTATGCCAGCATCCTGGAAACAGACCCATACTTCGAGGCGCTATGATGGAGTATTTCGGAGGACGGCAGGTCGTCCTGGAAGCATTACGCAGCGGACATAAAATCCACAGGCTTTACCTTGGAGATCCTCGGATTCTCAAGGGTGAGCTTGGGACCCTGGCAGAAAAGGCCGGGCTTCAGGGTGAGGTTTGCCCAGCAGCGCTCCAGGAGAAAATGGAAGGGAGCCAGGGCATTCTGGCTTACGGAGAGAGTTTCTCCTACAGGAATCCTGAGGATTTCCTGGAGAGCCTGTCAAAAAGCCAGGGCTGTCTTGTGGTGGTCCTGGATCACCTGGAAGATCCCCATAATCTGGGTGCCATTATCCGGACCGCTCTCTGCGCAGGAGCTGCAGGGATCGTGATTCCTGATGACCGCAGCGTGCGGGTGACTCAGACTGTCCTGAAGGTTTCTGCTGGTGCAGCATTCCACCTGCCTATTGTGAAGGTTTCCAACATCGCTACGTATCTTAAGAAGATGAAAGAGGAAGGCTTCTGGGTCTATGGAGCGGATATGGCAGGCCCTTCCGGCCTTTATGAGACAGCACTTAGCGGCAGGATTGCCCTGGTGGCGGGAAATGAGGGGAAAGGGATCAGCCCTTTGGTGAAGAAGTCCTGTGATGTCCTGATTTCCATACCACAGGAAGGGCCCCTGGGATCCTTGAATGTGAGTGTTGCAACAGGCCTGATCCTCTATGAGGCCATGAGACAGCGGAGGTATCTGCATGGAAGAATACAAGGTTCCTGAACTGGAAAAGGCAGAGGATGAAGCCCTGGCAATCGCTGCACAGGAAGGAGACCGCCAGGCCGAGGAAACCCTTCTGCGCCGCTATCAGGGTTTTGTAGCCTATAAGGTGAAAGACTATTTCCTGCAGGGGGGGGATCGGGATGATCTGCTCCAGGAGGGGATGATCGGACTATATAAGGGGATCCGCAATTACCGCCTGAAGGAAGGTTCCAGTTTCTGCAGCTTTGCAGAACTATGCATCCGAAGGCATGTGATTTCTGCAATCCGCACAGCAAACCGCCTGAAGAACCAGCCTCTCAACAATTACCTGAGCTTCAGCGATCCTCAGGGAGATGAGGATGGACGGGAGCTTGAAGATTTCCTGGAGAGCAAGGAACAGCAGACTCCGGAAGAGATCCTTCTGGGGAAAGAGCAGCTCAAGCGCATTGAAGGGGTGATGAAGGAAAAACTCTCCCCCCTGGAATGGGCAGTCTTTTACGACTACCTTCGGGGAGAGAGCATGCTTCAGATTGCACGGGAGATGAATCTTCCTCCTAAGGCTGTATATAATGCCATGGACAGAAGCCGCCGGAAGATGGGGGAAGTCCTAGCTGCTGAAGAAATCCTATAGCTTATGAAGAAGGCGCTTCAGTGTCTGGTAGCAGTTCCGGATGCTTTCCAGGCTGGCCCGTTCCTGACAGGTGTGTATATCCAGAATATCTGGTCCGATGCTGATAATATCCAGCATCGGATTTTTTTTCAGGAAGAACCCGCATTCCAGCCCTGCATGGATCGCTGCGCTCCGTGGCTGCTTCCCGGTGACCTCATGGTAAGCCTGGAAGTAGGCTTCCCGGAGTGGGGAAGCCTTCCGATAAGGCCAGGCAGGATATCTGCTCCGGAAGGAGAGTTCAGCAGGGCAGCCCGCAGCAGCATCAAGAAAGCGTTGTTCAAGGTGTGCAAGGGCATCTTCCCGGGAACTGCGCAGGGAGATGACCAGCTGCAAAGCATCTTCTTCCCAGGTGAGGATTCCGGCATTGCTGGAAGTCTCTACAAGCTCAGGGAGATCCTGGGACATGGCTGCCACACCATTTGGCATCCGGGACAGGAAATCCAGGAATTCTGCCAGTGCTTCCCCGGTAAGGCATCCGCCCTTTGGAAGAGGGACCTTTGCGGTAGAGACTGAAAGGGTGGCTTCCCGGGCCACTTTCTGGATGTATTGAATCTCCTCCTGGAGGATACTCTGGAAGATGGCCTCCTGGAGAACGGCTGATCCGGCGATAAAGCCCGACTCGGAGGGTATGGCATTGTGTTTGACCCCGCCCTGGAAGTGGCTGGCCCATAAATCCGGGACCCGACTCTGGAGTCTCTGTAAGAGCCGGGCGGAAAGGAGAATGGCATTGTCCCGGGGCAGATGGATTTCTATCCCTGAATGACCACCCTGTAGGCCAAAGAGGCTTACAGCGGCCCAACTCCCTGCTGAAGGGGTGGAGACAAGGGGGCTGGACCAGGTAAGGTCCAGGATGCTTCCCCCGGCACAGGAACTGTAGGCCACGCCTTCCTCCTCTGTATCCAGATTGATCAGCCTCTTGGACCTGAGGGCTGAAAAGTCCAGAGCGGCGGCACCGCTCATTCCCTCCTCTTCATTGGTGGTAAAGAGGCATTCCAGACTGGGACCCTGGTATTCCGGGTCTTCCAGGAGGGACAGGATATACCCGGCTCCGATACCATTATCCCCCCCAAGGGTACTCTCTGCCCCCATGAGCCAGCCATCCCGGAGATGCAGCGCCACGCCCTGTCCAGCAGTGCCAAGGCATACCATGTCTATATGAGCCTGAAGTGCAGCCGGCTCCCTGCTCCCGTCCATGGGCCGGAAAATCAGCACATTATCTTCCGAATCCCGCCTCCAGGGAAGACCTCGCTTTTCCGCAAAGTTGCAGAGGAAGTCTGCTGCAGCTTGCTCCTTTCCGGAGCAGCGGGGAATGGCCGCTAAGGAGATGAAATTCCTCAGGGCAGGGTCTGATGCAATTTCATAAGAGATCTGATGCTTCATCAGGGATGTTCCTTTCTTTTGCGGATTCAACCGCAATGGTTTACCCAGGCAGGGCTGTATGGTAGACTGATGGAAAAAAGGAGTGATTCTCATGGATTGTCTCAATATTTCCCTGGAAGGCACAGATGGCGCTTTCCATAGCCTGAAGGATTATCTGGGGAAGAAAATCCTTGTGTTCTTCTATCCCAAGGATAACACAGGGGGATGAACCACGGAAGCGAAAGAATTCACAATTTCCAGGCTGGAGATTGAAAAACTCAATGTAGCCCTGATGGGAGTCAGCAGGGACAGTATCGCTTCTCACAGGAAATTCATTGAAAAACAGGAACTGGACCTTCTGCTTCTGAGTGACAAGGATAGCGCCTTGTGCAATTGCTTTGAGGTACTGAAGGAAAAGAATATGTACGGGAAAAAGGTGATGGGCATTGAACGGAGCACCTTCCTGCTGGATGAGGAAGGGAATCTGCTAAAAGAATGGCGGAAAGTGAAGCCGGAGGGCCATGCAGCGGATGTGCTGGCCTATCTTCAGAGCCTTTAGAAATCAGCAGTCCTGGCTTTCAGCAGGATTGTCCGGAGAGGCGGAAGAGGGGGATGCTGCACCTTTATGGGAGCTGTGTTCTGCCTGCCTTGGATTCTCTGGAATAGAGGCTTGACAGAAGGTGCAGGGAGGAAGATAATATAAAGTAGGTAAATCGTTGATCGGGATGAGTACCTATCCGCAGGACCTGCAGAGAGAGAAGCCTTGGCTGGAAGCTTCTTGGGAGGCGGACAGGGAAGACCACCCGGGAGAGGGAGCTGAAATCCAGTAAGCGACACGCAGGCCAGCGTTACGGGCAGGAAAGGAAGGGCCCAGTGCCCTTTGAATTAGAGTGGAACCACGGTGCTATCGTCTCTTAGATGATAGCGCCTTTTTGTCTGATTGGAGGAAAATATGATGCAGGTAAAGCTTAAAGATGGAAAGGTGATTGAAGCGGCTGAAGGCAGCACCTTGATGGATCTCGCGGCAGGAATCAGCGGACGTCTGAAAAAAGAGGCGGTTGTGGCCCGGGTCAACGGCCGTCTCATGGATCTGTCCCAGCCTGTCCATGATGGGGATCAGGTGGAAATCTATACCTTGAAGGATCCGGAAGGCCTGGAAACCTATCGCCACAGCAGCGCTCACATTATGGCTGAGGCTGTGGGGGAGCTCTTCCCCGGGACGAAATTCGGAATCGGGCCGGTGATCAAAGAGGGCTTCTACTATGACTTCGATACGGACCATGTCTTCACACCGGAAGATCTCCAGAAGATTGAAGAGAAGATTGCTGAAATCGTCCAGCGCAACACCCCCTTTGTGCGAAAGGTCCTGAAACGGGAGGAGGCCCTGGAGTACTTTGGGAATCTCGGTGAGAAGTACAAGGTAGAACTCATTTCAGACCTTCCGGAGGGAGAAGAGATCAGCATTTATGAGCAGGGCGGCTTCCTAGATCTCTGCAGAGGCCCTCATGTCCCTTCTACAGGTTATCTGAAGGCCTATAAGCTGATGAATCTTGCCGGGGCATACTGGCGGGGCAGCGAGAAGAATAAGATGCTCCAGCGGATCTATGCCACTGCTTTTCCGGACAGGAAAGAGCTGGAGGCCTATCTGACCAGGCTGGAAGAAGCCCGGAAGAGGGATCACCGGAAACTGGGGGCGGAACTGGATCTTTTTACCCTGGAAGAAGAGGGCCCTGGATTCCCACTTTTCCTGCCCAAGGGTATGGCACTGCGCAATGAGCTGGAAGACTATATGCGGGAAATGTATAAGAAGTGGGATTATGAGGAAATCAAGACCCCCATCATTCTGAACCGCAAGCTTTGGGAGCAGTCCGGGCACTGGGATCACTATAAGGAAAACATGTATTTCACAAAGATCGATGAAGGGGATTATGCAATCAAGCCGATGAACTGCCCAGGCTGCATGCTGGTGTACAAGCATGGTCAGCATAGCTACAGGGAGCTTCCCATCCGTTATGCAGAGATGGGTCTGGTCCATCGCCATGAGAAGTCCGGGGTGCTCCATGGTCTTATGCGGGTCCGGGCCTTCACCCAGGATGATGCCCACATCTTCATGCTTTACCACCAGATCAGGGAGGAAATCCGCAAAGTCATAGAAATGGTGGATGAGGTCTACCAGACCTTTGGCTTCACCTATAGCGTGGAGCTTTCAACCCGTCCTGAAAAGGCTATGGGTGAAGTGGAAATGTGGGATATGGCCACCCAGTCTCTTAAAGATGCCCTTGAGGAACTGAAGATGCCCTATGCCATCAACGAAGGGGATGGGGCCTTTTACGGGCCGAAAATCGATTTCCATCTTAACGATTCCATTGGGCGTACCTGGCAGTGCGGAACCATCCAGCTGGACTTCCAGATGCCTGAGAAGTTCGACCTCACTTATATCGGCGAGGACGGAGCCAAGCATCGGCCTGCCATGATCCACCGGGCAATCTATGGCTCCATCGAACGGTTTATCGGAATCCTCATTGAGCATTACGGAGGGGCATTCCCTCTGTGGCTTGCGCCAGTGCAGGCCAATATCCTGCCTGTTGCAGAAGTGCATCAGGATTATGCCTGGGAAGCTGCAGCCCGTTTGAAAAAGGCCGGAATCCGCGTCCAGGTAGATGACCGGAATGAGAAACTGGGATACCGTATCCGGGAAAGCCAGGTGAAGAAGATCCCTTATACCTTCGTGGTAGGAGATCGGGAAGCGGAGGAAGGAACCGTATCTGTACGCAAGCGGGGAGAAGGGGATCTGGGCAGCAAGAGCCTGGAGGAAGTCCTGGCTCTCCTGGCTGACGAGATCCGCAGCAAGGGGAAATAAGCAGATCCTGGTGTTTGTATTATGCCGGGGGTTATGCTATTCTTAAGAAAAGTTTCAGGAGATGAACGGGAGGTACCTATATGTGGTATAAGATTGAAGAGATCGAAGCGAAATACGGTCTTACCAAGTTCTCTATCTATGCCCTGATCACGCAGGAACCGGAGCTGCGGAAGCATATCAAGGCTCTGGAAGGAGTCCTTCAGATTAATGAAGAGGGGATTGGGGTGCTGCTGAAGCATGCCTCCAGGAAGACGGATGATTCCCCCCCTACCTATGCGGATAACAATACGATTATTTTTTCAAGAGATAAGAAAGAGGAAGCGGAAGCTCCTGTGGAGCAGGAGGATAAGACAGGGGAAGAAGAGGATCTCTTCGGCAGCGTCTTCCAGAGCACAGGCTCCTTCTTTGATGAAAAGGAAGAGTCCCTGTCTGCTAATGATGCAGGGCATGAAGAGTTCTTCACCTCCATGGGTGTGCGGGCTGATATGGCTGCTGCTGCAGCAGTGGCGGCTGCAGTTCCTGAGGCTGAGGCAGAGCCGGAAGTCCCCCAGGGGGCGGATGAATTTACTGCAGAGGACTTGGTCTTCCAGGAGGCTCCTGAGCCTCAGGATGATATGGCGGAAGCAGATGAAGTGAACCCTGCTGTTTTCGACGATATTGCCGCAACAGATGATTTCTTCAGCGACTATGCTCAGGAAGAGGAAGATTACCTGGCAGAGCCGGAAACCGTGACAGAATTCGAAGCGGCTTCTGATGATGAGTTCACCATGGAGGGCTACATTAAGGCCCTGAAAGAGAAGATGATCATTCAGAACGAGCAGATCAGAGCCCTTTCAGCCTATCTGGACGTCAGCCGCAAAATGCTGCTGCAGGATGAGAAGATTGTAGGGATCCTTGAAGGGATGTACCGGAAATAGGATCTGATATGAACGTAAAAAAGGACCGGGTTAACCGGTTCTTTTTTTTCTATTGACAGCCTTTGGCTTTTCCAATACAATGTCTCCAAGAGTGTATGTGAAAGGAGCGGGTAACCTGATTGCAAAAATTGAAGGGAGTTGTTAAACATGGACACACTATGGACCCCTATTTTTGCCTTCATGGTTTTCGCAGTGGCCTTTGGCCTTGGGGATATTGTGGCAAATCGGACAAAAAGCCTGATATCCTCTATCATTGTGGGCAGCAGTATCTTTCTTGTAGGATATGTGACTAAAATCATTCCTACGGATGCTCTGGCCAGTACGGGATTGGTAACCTTTTTCGGCGCAGTAGGCCTGGCCTTGCTGGTGGCGAATCTGGGAACCTTGATGAACCTCGGCCAGCTGATGAAGGAATGGAAGACGGTCCTGATCGGACTAGCCGGATTGGTTGGTCTGGCTATTGTAGGCTTCACCATCGGGGTGGCCCTCTTTGGTGAGACTGTCGCACTGACAGGAACCGTCCCGATTTCCGGCGGCCTTGTAGCAGCTATGCTGGTAGCCAATGCAGCGAAGGAGGCCGGGCGGGCGGATATGGCTGCCTTTGCCACTTTGGTCCTGGCTTTCCAGATGTTTGTAGGCCTCCCAGTGAGCGCATTCCTTCTGAAAAAGGAAGCGGCAAGGCTGCTTGGGCTGAAGGCAGGAGGAAAACTGGAGACGGCTTCCATGGCAGCCAAAGAATATAATCTCAGGCTTCTTCCCAAAATGCCAGACTGGGCGCTATCTCCCTCTGTGGTCCTGGCCAAGCTGGCCATTGTCCTGGTTGTAGGGAAATTCCTCTCTGACCTGACTATTGTCAATGGACAGCCTATTGTCCATCCGTATGTAGCCTATCTCCTCTTGGGGATTGTGGCAACAGAAATTGGCTTCCTGGAAAAGCAATCCTTCAACAAGGCTCAGTCTGCAGGCTTTATGATGGCGGGGATCATGATTCTTCTCCCGGGAAATTTTGCCAGCGTTACCTTGAGCAGCCTGGCCCAGATGGTGGTTCCCCTTGTAGTCCTGCTCCTTCTCGGGGCCGCAGGCATCGCTCTCTTTTCCTTTATTGCTGGGAAGCTCCTCCGTGTATCCCCCTATGTGGCTATTTCCATCGGCCTCACTGCTCTTCTGGCTTATCCTGCTACGCAGATTGTAACTGAAGAAGTGGTCCGTTCCCTGGATGTAGGAGAAGAGGACAGGAAATTCGTGATGGATCAGCTTCTCCCCAAACAGCTTGTAGGAGGGTTTGTGACTGTAACGGTAGCCTCTGTCGTATTTGCAGGCATCATCGTGCCTCTGATTCCGTTCTAAATCTGAATAAATGCAAAAGAGAGCCGGAAGAGTTCCGGCTCTCTTTTCTTTCTGAGAGAACGTTCAAGCCTGGATAATGGCCCTGAACGTATGAGGGGGGAAGCAGTAAGGGGTATTCCATGCTCTTTGGGGGAAATATTAGTGCATTTTTCCGGAGCAGGAATATAATGAAGGCAGATTCAGGAATATGAGGCGGGGAGGAATACAGATGTCAGATATGCTGAAGGCCGCCAAGGCCATTGAGGATTATATTATCAGCTTCAGAAGGGATATTCACGCCCATCCGGAACTGAGCGGTCAGGAGTACCGGACCCAGCAGCGCATCATGGAAGAACTGGATGCCTTGGGTGTATCCTATGTAAAAGTAGGAAGCACTTCTCTGATTGCTTCCATTAAGGGCTCCCGGCCTGGCACGGTTGTGGCTCTTCGGGGGGACATCGATGCGCTGCCGATCATTGAACAAAGCGGTGTGGATTTCAGCTCTCAGAATGAGGGAGTCTTCCATGCCTGTGGCCATGATGGTCATCAGGCCATGCTTCTTGGAGCCGTCCGCCTGCTTAAGGAACGTCAGGCTGATCTCGCCGGAGAGGTACGCTTCTTTTTCCAGGAGGGCGAAGAGACCTTCAGCGGAGCAAAGAAAATCATCGCAGCTGGGGGTATGGAGGGGGTTTCATACATTATGGGAATGCATGGGATGCCCACCCTTCCCACTGGAAAATATGATATCTCAGGAGGCTATCGGCTTTCCGGGGTGGATACCATCTATATCAGGCTGGAAGGCGTATCCGGTCATGGCTCCTCTCCCCATCTGGCCAAGGATACAATCCATCCGGGAGCTCTCCTGGTAGCAGATCTTCAGGGGATTATCACCAAAAATGTAGATCCCCAGCAGCCAGTGGTACTCTCTGTAGGACGTTTCCATGGAGGCACGAAAGCAAATATCATTTCCAAATTCACAGAGATCGATATTTCCATGAGATACTTTGACAGGCAGGTCCGGGATACGGTCCATGAAGCGATCCGCCGCCATGCAGCTGCAATCGCCATGGCCTATGAGATTTCTATAGAAGTGGAAATTGAAGAAAGCGCCATCAGCCTTCACAATGATGAAGATATGGTCCATATGGCCCAGCAATCAGCCAAGAAAGTCTTCGGACCCCGGAGGCAGCAGAATCACCCACGGCTTATGGCTTCAGAAGATTTTTCCTTTTATCTTGAAAAAGCCAAGGGGGTTTACGCTTTTGTAGGCTTCCGTAATGAAAAAAAAGGCGCTGTATATTTTCCCCATCATGAAAAATTCATGTTGGATGAAGATTACCTGAAGTATGGGGCCGCGCTATTCGCTCAGTTCGCTCTGGATGTACTAAAAGAGCGCTGATCCTTTACAGCAACAGCAGATTACCCAATCTGAACGCATTACCTCTTGGCAGAAGGCTGCAAGACCGGAAGGTGCTTGCAGCCTTCTGCCGTCCTATACAAACAGGCTGGCCTCACGTATAATATGCATAGGATCAAATGGCAAGGGAGGCTTCTCTATGAAAATAATCCTCTGTGAGGATCATCCTGATTTCAGAGCCCGGAATCTGAAGGTGGTTCAGGATTTTCTGAAGGCTGAAGGGCTTTCAGGGGAAATCTCGGTTTTTTCCACATATCAGGAAACCATGGATTATCTGAAGTCCCTGGATCATTATGATGACTGTCTGTACATTCTGGATATCGGCCTTCGTGGGGAAAAGAACGGCTTGCATCTTGGTCGGGATATCCGGGACCTGGATGGATACCAGGGGGAGCTGATCTATGTAACAGGGTATAGCCATCAGATGGGGAATGTAATCCGCTATAAGCTTAGAATCCTGGATTTTATCGATAAAAATATGCGTCTGGAGCAGGAACTTGCAGAGGACCTGAAAATCTTTCTTCGCCTTTACAGGGAAAAGCAGGGAAATGGGATATTGTCCTATAAGGAAGGAAAGGAAATCCATCAGATCCAGATAAGGGATATCCTCTGGATTGAAACGGAAAAGTCGCAGAAGAGGATACTGATTCATACAGCCAGAGAGGAATTCTCCGTTCCTCTTTCATTAAAGGAAGTCCGTGAAAAACTACCGGATGATTTCCAGCAGATCCATCGCTGCACCTTGGTTAGCAGGCGTCATGCTTCGGGACTATCTCCTGACCAGGAAGGGCTCTATCTGGAAATGGATGATGGCAGCCGGAAGATTGTGGCAAAACGCAGTGAAAGGGATGTGCGGAAATGGTTTATCTGATTCTGACAACCCTCCTCCATCCCTGGCTGATCCAGCGTTATGGCAGAGAGCCAGTGCGGATTGACTTCCTCAGCATCAGTCTGATCCTTCTGCTGATTCCAGCTAAGGTATTCCTGCATGCTTTCCTGGCTGACAGTTTCACATATTTTCTTGTGGCCTGGCTTTCTGTCTATCTGCAGACAGTAGTGCTATATAGGAGATTCTCTTCCAAGGATGTGGAACTGTCCTTCTTTCTGATGTTGTGTAATGCCTTATTCTACTATATATCTGCTGGCATCCTCCTCTTCCTTACCCAAGGGGTCTCCATTCAGGATGTGGTGAATCTGGAACTGATCGGACAGAATAACCCCCTGCAGATCAGCATGACAATCCTCCTCCTTGTCCTTTTCGGAGTCTTCCGGAATCAGATTCATCTTGAATTCCGGGAAGGTGAGGGGGAAAAGCAGCGCTTTCAAAGCATATTCTTCATTCTTACCATGAATCTTATCATCCTGGTGATGTATAACATGGAGATGCCAGAAGGGGCAAAGCTGATTCTTTTTGTCATTCTCAATCTTGCTGTAATCACCTTCTATATCCGCAATCGCAATCTGTGGCATGAGACTGCGAAAGATAAGGCGGCTATTCAGGAGCGGAACCGCACTATTCAGGAGCTTCACAGCTATGTTCAGACCATTGAGACCCTGACAGACCGTTTTCAGGAGTTCCGGCATGATATGGCCAATATGATGGTTGGTTTAGGTTTGGACGAGAGCAGGATCCAACGGACCATAGAACTGGTGGAACATGATCTGGCAGGACAGTCAGACTATGGGAACCTCCTGGCGCTGCGTCAGATCCACCATCCATCTCTGAAATCCCTTCTTTACTATTATGTGATGAGAGGGAAAGAGGCAGGGCTGAAGATCACATTGAATGTTCTTGGGGATGTGACCTCCTATCCCTGGCCTGAAGTCCCTGTATCCAGGGTTATGGGAATACTCTGTGAAAATGCGCTGGAAGCGGCACAGGAATCAGAAGATAAGATTCTGGATATCTTTATTGAAGAACGGAGAGAGAGTCTTACCATTACCATCGGCAACTCCTATCAGGGGAGCATCCAGGATATCCCGGTGCTTTTTGAAAAAGGCTATTCCACCAGAATCGGGGAAAGAGGCAGGGGGCTGTATAACCTCCGGGGAATCATTGAGGAGAACCCTGGCTTTCATCTCAAGACACTCCTTCAGGGAAATCTCTTCATACAGGACCTGACCTTGAAGAAGGAAGCGGAAGAAGAGCAGGAATAGAGTACAGCAGTAGCAAGAAAAGAGGAGGAAGGCCTGGCCTTCCTCCTCTTTCAGTATACGGTTAATAATCTTATTTCAAAGTGAGCCGCACATCCTGCAAACTGCCATTACGGCTGATTTTCAGGGTAATCCTGTCTCCTGGCTTCTGTCGGAAAAGGACGCTGCGGAGCTGTGCTCCGGTACGGATGTCCTCGCCTCCGATCTGAAGGATGATATCATTGGCCCGGAGGCCCGCAATATCTGCCGGTGAATTGGCAGCGACCGCACCGATAAGGACCCCTTCGGGCACATCATAGTATTCTGCCATGGATGCGCTAATATCCACCAGGCCGGATACCCCCAGGTAAGGCCGGGTGACTTTGCCCGTCGTGATGATCTCTTCTGCAAGAGGCTTCACTGTATTGATCGGGATGGCAAAGCCCAGACCTTCTACCCCGGCAATGGATATTTTCGCGCTGTTGATGCCTATGAGCTGTCCCAGGATGTTTACCAGAGCGCCGCCGCTGTTTCCCGGATTGATGGCCGCATCTGTCTGAAGGACGGTCATCAGAACCTGGACCCCTTGGGCACTGGTGATAGTCAGGTCCCGGGAAAGGGCGCTGATCACACCCACTGTTACGGTGTTTGCAAAGTCAGTGCTGAGTGGAGAGCCGATGGCAATGGCTGTCTGACCTACCTTCAGGGTGGAGGAGTCCCCCAGTTCCATTGCGGTAAGGCGGTTTTTGTCTTCTAACTGGATGATGGCGATATCTGCATCGGGATCGCCTCCGATGCGCTGGGCTTTGCTGACCCTGCCATCGGCAAGGCTCACGGAAAGCTCCCCGTCATCCTGGACTACATGATAGTTGGTGACGACATAACCCAGGGCGCTGTCAATGATGACTCCAGAGCCAAGGGCTGTGCCGGTGATGCTGTCTCTGGAAATCTGGACAACCGAGGGTATTGTTTTGGAAACAATATCCGGAAGAGAGACATTCTCACCCAGACGGATTTCGTTTACAGCACTGCTGCCTTCCTCCGGAGCGCTTTCCTCCATAGAGGCCAGGCCTGTGTAAAGGAGGATCGCCAGTAAAGCGCCCACCATTGCTGTAAGCAGCGTCTTCAGGATTTCAGTCCAGGGAGGTTTCATACCATGCTCCTTTGCCAGCAATCAGAGATTGCTGATGTATTCATAGGCCATCTGGCCTGCCACGGCTCCATCTCCCACAGCTGTGGAGACCTGCCGCAGATTCTTCGCCACCACATCTCCACAGGCAAAAAGCCCGGGGACGTTGGTTTCCATCTTGTCGCTGACGATAATCTGATCCGCATCGTTTGTATTGAGGATATTCTTCACAAAACTGCTGTTCATAATCTGGCCCACGGCTACGAAAACCCCATCCATTGCAATCGTCTGCTGCCGGCCTTCCCGGAGGTTCTCCAACACCAGCTCAGTAACCTTTGTTTCCCCCTTGATTTCAAGGGGAATGGTATCCATCAGCACATGGAGGTTCGGGTAGTCCGGCAGTTTGTCAACCAGAATCTGGCTGCCCCGGAACTGGTCTCTTCTGTGAATGAGATAGACCTCGCTGGCAATGCTGGTGAGATAGATAGCATCTTCCAGGGCTGTATTGCCGCCACCCACCACGGCGACCTTCTTCCCTTTAAAAAAGAAGCCGTCACAGATGGCGCAGTAGGAGACTCCCTTACCCTGGTATTCCCGCTCCCCGGGTACGCCGAGATTCCGGGGATAGCCCCCCGTAGCAATGATCACAGCCTTGGCTTCCATAATGCCTGTGGAAATCTCCACCTGGAACTGCTTGTCTTTCTTGGAAACCTTTTTCGCCGTATCATTGATGAGCTGGAAATCTGGGAAGCCGCTGATCTGCCCATACATGGCATTGGCCAGGTCAAAACCCAATACACCCTGTGCAAAACCAGGGTAGTTGTCAATCTGTTCTGTTTTCAGAAGCTGGCCCCCTGGGGCTCCTTGCTCGATCATCGCCACTGAAAGGCCGCTTCTCAAGGCATAAAGGGCAGCTGTCATTCCTGAGGGGCCTCCCCCGATCACACATACATCAATCATGGTATCACTCCTTATCCGTTAATGTCCTTATCTTAACATTTCCCAGATCTTGTTTTTCGTGATGAAATCACTGGTTCCCGGGTTCTGCGCCTCCAGCCCTTCCAAGAGCTTCACAGCCTGTACGTAGAGAGCCTCCTCCAGCCGGATTTTTGTAATCTCACAGCTTAGGGCATAGGGGGAGAGAAGGCCTTCCCCATAGTGGATGTTATTGGCATGGCAGCCGCCGGAGCAATGGAATCGGGCCCAGCAGGAGCGGCAGGAGTCCTTGCTGTAGATGCTGGCATCCTGGAAATCCTGGGAGATGTCCTTGCGGATACCCTCCTCCATGATGTTCCCCAGTCGGTACTCCGGATTTTCTATCAGCTGATGGCAGGGGTAGATATCTCCTGAGGGGGTAACGGCCAGATACTCCGTTCCTGCACCGCAGGCGGTAATCCGCTTATAGATGCAGGGGCCCCCTTGGAGCTGGATGTTGAAATGGAAGAAATCCAGGGGATCTCCCTCCCTGTACCACTTCAGGTAACGCTGTCCAAGCTCTTCATAGGCGGACCGGATGGCAGGAAGGTCCTCCCAGGTGATGTCCCCTCCGATAACAGGCTCCATGGAAAGGTGCCGGAAGCCAAGATCCCGCAGGGCTTCCACATCTTCGTAAAAGTCCAGGTTCTTTCCTGTATAGGTGCCCCGGGCTACATAATCCTCGCTTTTATCCTTGAAGGACAGATAATTCCGCACTACCGTATCGTAGCTGCCCTCGCCGGATTTGGTGTAGCGGTTGGCATCGTGGACTTCCTTCCGGCCATCAATGCTCAGGACAGTCCCCACCTGATGTTCCTCAAGGTAACGGCCTGTCTCCTCGTCCAGGAGAAGGCCATTGGTGGTCATGGACCACTTGATGGCCTTTCCGGCTTCCCGGGCCTTTTCTTCCCCATAGGGGATGAGCTCCCGGATCAGAGGCAGGTTCAGGAGAGGTTCCCCGCCGAAAAAGTCCACCTCCACCAGCCTTCGGCCCTGGCTCTCTGACAGCAGGCGGTCAATGGCTCTCTTCCCCACCTCCGGGGACATAATGGCTTCTGCCCCTTTATAGTTTCCTCCAGAAGCGAAGCAATAGGGGCAGGCCAGATTGCAGACATGAGCGACATTAAGGCAGAGGGACTTCAGATTATAATTTATATTCCGGGGAAGGGCCCCATCATCCGGGGTGCCCAGGCGGCCCTCCTCGATGAGGGCGCGGATTTCCGCCAGGGCTTCCAGTTCCTCCTGCTCCTTAAAATCTTCAGGAGCCTGCCCCTGGAGCAGGGCCTCCAGGACCTGGGCGCTCTGGGGATCGAAGAGGTGAAGGGAGCCTGAATTCACATCCAGGACTAGGTTCATATCCCCTTTCCGGATAATATGGACATCGTGTCTGTTCATTTGTTCCTCCAAGAAAAAAGGCCCCGCATCCGGGACCTTCCGATAGGGCTTATTGGTGTAGGCAAAGCTGATTCGCCACAGTGCAGGAGGTCTTGCAGGCGGACTGGCAAGCTGACTGGCAGTTTCCGCAGCCTCCTGTTTCCTTGGTTCCCTGCAGCCCCGGACTGGCAAGTGTAAGGATGTGTTTGTTATTCATGGTTCAACCCTCCTAACTTGCTCTGATTATATCATAAAGAGACCCTGAAATACATTTAATATTTATCTTTTTTTGAAATTACTGTATAATTGGGGAAGGGAAATCAAAGGAGGAAGTGGCTTTGTGCGGTTATGTGGGCTTCATGTGCAGCGAGGTGAAAGAGAAAGAACCAGTCATCAGAGAAATGATGGACCGGATCCGGCACCGAGGTCCTGACAGTGCCGGCTTTTTTGCTGACCAGCGGGGAGCTCTGGGTTTCCGTCGCTTATCCATTATCGGGCTGGAAGATGGAGACCAGCCCATTTTCAATGAAGACAAGAGCCTGGTCCTGGTGTTTAACGGGGAGATTTACAATTACAGCAGCCTTAAGGAAGAGCTGATTGCCAAGGGCCATCGCTTTTACACCCATGCGGATTCAGAGGTTCTGATCCATCTCTATGAAGAAGAAGGGGCAGCAATGGTCCCCCGGCTCCGGGGGATGTTTTCATTTGCCATTTATGATAAGGAACAGGGATCTTTGTTCCTGGCCCGGGACTATTTCGGCATCAAGCCGCTCTATTATGGGTTTTCCGGAGAGGCCTTTCTCTTCGGCTCGGAAATCAAGAGCTTCCTGGCCTTTCCAGGTTTTCAGAAGGAGCTGAATCCTGAGGCCCTGGAGAGCTACCTGAGCTTCCAGTACAGCAGCCTCCCCGAAACCTTCTTCAAGGGGGTCTATCAGCTGCGTCCAGGATGTACCCTGAGCTGGAAGGAGGGGAAGGCAGAGATCAGCCCCTATTTCCAGCCCTCATTCGAGCCCCGGGAAGAATGGGAACTTACCGAACTGGTGGATGAGATTGCAGAGGTCTTTGAAGCCTCGGTCATGGTCCATAAAATCAGCGATGTGGAGGTGGGCAGCTTCCTTTCCAGCGGGATCGATTCCAGCTATGCGGCAACTGTTTTTCAGGGAGATAAGACCTTCACTGTAGGTTTTGAAAATGCGGGATATAACGAAATAAGCTATGCAAAAGAGCTTTCCGGAATCATCGGCATCCACAATGAGAGCAAAGTCATCGGAGATGATGAATACTGGGATAGCCTTTCTGCTGTACAGTATCATATGGATGAACCCCTTGCTGATCCTTCAGCTGTGGCCCTGTATTTTGTCTCTCAGCTGGCCAGCAAGCATGTGAAGGTGGTCCTTTCAGGAGAAGGGGCTGATGAGCTCTTCGGAGGGTACAATATCTACAGAGAGCCCTTGGATACTGCAGGCTATCGCAGGCTCCCCCGCTTCCTCCGGAGAGGGGTGGGGGCCCTGGCCAGGCTGCTTCCTGAGGTGAAAGGCAAATCCTTTCTCATCCGTGGGGGGCAGGATCTGGAAGAGCGGTATATCGGGAATGCCCGGATCTTTTCGGATAAAGAGCGCAAAGCCCTGCTGAAAAACAGGACTAAAGCCCCGGCCACCAGGGAAGTCACGGCCCCCTGGTATGAGGGAGGGAAGGGTCTGGATGATACAACCAGGATGCAGCTTGTAGATATGAACACCTGGCTCATCGGAGATATCCTCCTGAAGGCTGACAAGATGAGCATGGCTCACAGCCTGGAGCTGCGGGTGCCTTTCCTGGACAAAGAGGTCTTTGCCCTGGCCAGGACCATTCCCCTGCGGTATAAGGTCAACAGGCATAACACAAAATATGCTCTGCGCCTGGCTGCAAGACGGGTCATTCCCAAAGCTGTGGCAGATAAGCGGAAGCTGGGCTTCCCTGTGCCCATCCGGGTCTGGCTCCGGGAGGAGAAATATCTTAGGAAGATCCGGGAGGCCTTCAGCCGGCCCATCGCCCGGGAGCTCTTTCAGGAAACCATGCTGGAGAAGCTTCTTACAGACCACTATAATGGCAAGAGGGATCACAGCCGCAAGATCTGGACCATCTATATGTTCCTGGTCTGGCATGAGGTTTTCTTTGAAAAAGAGGAGGGGAATAGGAAATGATCACCATCAGCCTGGATGTCCTGGAGATGTTCCTGTATTACTGGCAGGCTACATCAGAGAAGGAAAAAGTCAGCGACTTGTATCTTACAGATATTGCCCAACGCCCTGAAATGTCTGTGCTTCTGGGGGAGGATTTCACAAGAGACTCCATCCGCAAGGTGCTGTCCAGCATTACCAACAGGGAGGTCCTCTCCAGCAAGACAAAAGCAGAGGGACGGTTCTGGAATAATAATATGTGGATGCTGGAGGATCTCAGCCTTACAGCAGCCATGCTGGCTCCGGTGAAGCAGCTGAAAGGGGAGGACCTGGGGGAGGGGGATCTGCGGATCATCTTCATTCCCGGACATCTTGAGACCCTGTACCGCCGGCCCGGGGAGCTTTATGTGAACTTCTTTAAGCTCAGCATGGATTTTGCAGATGGCAGTGTGAAGATCGACGAGAAGCCATTGGTGGCCTTTCTAAAGGAAGCGATTCAGGAAAGCAGATAAGAAAGAGGCCCGGACCAGACGGTCCGGGCCTTTCCTTCAGAGAATCCGGGCAGGGGCTATTCCCAGAAATCCACAGCTTTGATGGGTTCGCAGACTGTACGCATATAGTCTACAAACTCATCGTGGGCGGGAAGGTTCTTATAAGCCATCAGGTCTTCCACAGACTCGAAAGTGGATACCAGGGCTACATCCCAGTTTACAGCCAGTTTCACGACATTACGCCCCACTTCAAAGCTTTTGGGGATATCCGTTACAGTGGGAAGATGGCGGAGCTTCTCCATCAGGGTTTCAGCAGCCTCTTCTTTCCCTTCCTGCATTTTGAATAGTACGATGTGTTTCAGCATGTTCTCACCTCCTGTCAGCCAATTATACATCCTGGATAAAATACGGTCAACAGACCTTATCCTTGCTTCCCAATGGTGATATAATTAATTAATATGAAATATACCGGAAGAAGGTGGAAGCCCTGCAGCAGAAGATCATCATTATTGACGGAAACAGCCTCCTCCACAGAGCCTATCATGGGATGCGCCCCCTGACCAACCGGGATGGGGAATATACCCATGGTGTCTATGGCTTCCTGAGGATGCTGGAGAGCCTCCTGAAGGAAGAGCAGCCAGCAGCCACAGCCGTAGCCTTTGATGTAGGGAAGACCTTCCGTCATGATCTTTACCCGGATTACAAGGCGGGACGAAAGGAAACAGACCCGGAACTGAAAAGCCAGTTCCCTCTCCTGAAGGAGGCTCTCAGGGCCTTGGGGATCCCTGTCCTGGAAGCGCCCGGATATGAGGCAGATGATATTCTGGGGACTGTAGCCCGACTTGGGACCGAGGCCGGAGATCAGGTGATCCTGGTTACAGGGGATAAGGACGCTTTCCAGCTTATTAACGGGAACACCAGGCTCTATCTGACCCGGAAGGGCCTTTCGGATATTGAGAAGCTGGACGGGGAGGCCCTCCTTGAAAAATATGGCTTCAAACCCTCCCAGGCCCCGGATGTGAAGGGCCTTCAAGGGGATCCTTCAGATAATATCAAGGGCGTCTTCGGCATCGGCGCGAAGGGAGCGCTGAATCTGATTCAGACTTATGGCAGCCTGGAAGAGATTTATAACCACCTGGAGGAGCTGAAGGGAAAACTGAAGGAGAATCTCATAGCAGGGAGGGAGTCCGCCTTTTTCAGCAGGGAGCTGGGAACCATAGCACGGGATGTCCCGCTGGACTATGAAGCCCTGAAGGCCGGAGTTCCCGATCCTGATGCCCTGGAAAGGCTCTTCAAAAGACTGGAATTCCGGAACGTCTTCCGGGATTATCTGAAAGGGGAAGAAGCAGCGGGGAGCAGCCAGGAAGCGGCTGCCGGCTGGGTTGCACCGGAGGCTTATGAGGAGGCCCAGGCTTTCCTCCAGCGGCTTTCCCAAGGGGGACCCAGCCTTTACCTCGTTCCGGAGATCCGGGGCGGGGATCTGTCTTCCCTGCAGGTCTTCGATGGAAACCTGGCAGCAGCCTATTCCCCCTCTTTCCCCACAATAGGGGAGACCCGGAAGATTCTGGAATGGCTCCGGGATTGCGGACGCTCCCTGGGAGCTTTTGACAGCAAGGGGCTGTACCGCCTTTTTCTGGACAACGGCCTGGCCTATCCCGGGGCTATGGAAGATGCCAGCCTTCTGAGCTATGTCCTTTATCCTGAGCGGAAGCATCAGCCGGAAGCGATTATAAGAGATCTTCTGGGGATGCAGCCGGAAGCCACGTATATGGCCCAGTGTCTGGCCAGAGCCACAAGCCTGCTCCTGGAAAAAAGCAGAGAAGAAGGGGTTTATGAGGTCTATGAAAAGATCGAGAAGCCCCTGGCCCCTGTGCTGGCGGCCATGGAAGCCAGAGGCGTAGGCTTGGATCGGCAATATCTGGTCACCATGCAGTTAGAGATGGCTGACAGGATCCAGAAACTGCAGGAGGCAATCTGGGGTGCTGCAGGGGAGAAGTTCAATGTGAACAGCACCCAGCAGCTTGGACAGGTCCTTTTCGAAGGCCTCCATCTGCCTTCCGGTAAAAAGACGAAAACAGGATATTCCACAAGCCAGGAGATTCTGGAGAAGCTCTATGACCAGCATGAGATCATCCCTCTGATCCTGGATTACCGCCGGCTGACAAAACTATACAGCACCTATCTGGAAGGCCTGCTGGCAGCGGGAGAGGCGGGGGTGATCCATACCACTTACAACCAGACTGTAGCGGTGACAGGACGCCTTTCCAGTGAGAATCCCAACCTCCAGAACATCCCCATCCGCACCCCGGAGGGGCGGATGATCCGCAGGGCCTTCAAGCCAGTGGCGGAGGGGAATCTGCTCCTTTGTGCAGACTATTCTCAGATCGAGCTTCGTATTCTGGCCCATATCACAGGAGACCCGGGGCTTCAGGAGGCCTTCCGGAAAGGGGAGGATATCCACAGGAGGACTGCAGGTGAGGTCTTCGGCATCCCTCCGGAAGAAGTGACTCCGGAGCAGCGCCGGGCAGCAAAGGCTGTGAATTTCGGAATTGTTTATGGTATCAGCGATTTCGGACTCTCCCGGGATCTGGGCATTCCCATGGCTGAAGCCAGAGAATATATCAGCCGCTACTTCCAGCGCTATCCAAAAGTCCGGGAATGGATTGACGGAACTTTGGAGGAGGCCAGGAAGACCTTGAAGGTATATACCCTGACAGGGCGCTTCCGCAGCCTGCCGGAACTGAGAAGCAGCCAATATATGGTGCGTTCAGGGGCAGAACGGATGGCTATGAATGCCCCGATTCAGGGTACTGCAGCAGATCTGATCAAGCTTGCCATGATCAAGGTAGAAAGGGAACTGAAGGAGAAGGGCCTGAAGGCTGAGCTCATCCTCCAGGTCCATGATGAGCTGATTCTGGAAGTCCCACCGGAAGAGATGGAGCAGGTGCGGAAACTGGTGAAGGCGGAAATGATGGAAGCGATGGAACTGGCAGTCCCTCTGGAGGTGGATGTCAAGACTGGTGCCAACTGGTATGATGTGGAGGAAGCCTGATGCCGGAGCTGCCAGAGGTCCAAGGGGTCATCAACAGCCTGAAAGACATCCTTCCGGGAAAGATCATCCAAGAGGTGGAAATCCGTCAGCCCTCTATTGTGAATCACAGGGAAGACCTCCCTTTCCTTCTGCCTGGTAACAGGATCCTGGGCTTCCGCAGGAGAGGGAAATATATCCTTCTGGATCTCACAGCCGGAACCTTGCTGATCCATTTGCGGATGACGGGGAAGCTCTTATATGAGGGTGTAGCGGACAGGCATTGCCATGTGCGCTTTGCTTTTGAAGACGGCAGCTGGCTGTGGTACAAGGATGTGCGGAAATTCGGCAGGATTCTATATTTCGATAATGAAGCAGCTCTCCAGGCCCATCTCTCAGGCAAGGTGGGGATAGAGCCTATGGAGATGAGCGAGATGGACTTTCTGGGGGTATTTGGCCATGCCAGGGGAAGCCTGAAGAAGGTCCTTCTGGATCAGCGGCTGGTTGCAGGGATCGGGAATATCTATGCGGATGAGATCCTCTTCCGCAGCCGTCTGCACCCCCTGATGGAGGCCGAGAGCCTCAGCAGAAAGCAGCAGAAGACGCTCTATCTGGCAATCCGGGAGGTGCTGGGAGAGGCCCTGGCAGCAGGAGGCTCCACCATCCGGGATTATGCGGATGCCACAGGCTCCCCGGGAGCCTATCAGGAGGAGCATGCCGTTTATGGCCGGAGCAGCCAGCCCTGCATCCATTGTGCTGCCACCTTGCGCAAGACAGTGGTGGCTGGAAGGACGACTGTCTTCTGTCCGGCCTGCCAGAGAAAGAGGGGAGGGAGGAAAGGAATTTGAAAATCGCCATAACCGGAGGGATCGGAGCAGGGAAAAGCTATGTAGGGAAGCTCTTGAAAGACATGGGATATGAGGTTCTGGATACAGATGAGATAGCCAGAAAGCTGATGGCCCCCGGGACCGGCCTTGAGGCAAGGGTCCTGGAAGCCTTTGAAGGACAGATTACAGATCAGGAGGGCCATCTGGACAGAGCCGCTCTGCTGAAGATGATCCTTCACAACCCTGAAGCCCGGGAGAAACTGAACAGCCTGACCCACCCTGCCATCATGAAAGAGGCCTTGGCCCGTTGCCAGTCCGGACGCATCACCTTTGTTGAGGTCCCCCTTCTTTATGAGGCGGGGCTCCAAGGGCTTTTTGACGAGGTCTGGGTCCTGACAGTTCCTGCTGAAATCCGCCGCTCCCGCCTGCTGGCAAAAGGGATGGCTCCGGAAGCCATACAGGGTCTGATGGAAGCCCAGCTAACAGAGGAAGAGCGCCTGGGACGGGGTGGGATCCCCCTGGAGGGAGACAGTCCGGATCTGAAGGATTATGTAGAAGCCCTGGTGAAGGGGCTGGAAATGAGGATGGATGGAAAGCAGACTTAGCCAGCGCAAGAGCCTGAAGGCTAATCTGGGAAGCAGCGGCTTCCGCACGAAGAAAAGCCTGGGTCAGAACTTCCTGGTAGATGAAGGGGTTGCCCAGGGGATTGTCTCCGGCTCTGGTGCAGAACCTGGAGATACGGTTCTGGAAATCGGACCGGGGGTGGGAAGCCTGACACGCTATCTCCTGCCAAGAGTGGATCGGGTTATCGCTGTGGAGCTGGACCGGGAAGCGATTCCCTTATTGGAACGGAATACAAAGGGGCTGGGGAATCTCCGGGTCATCCAGGGAGATATCCTGAAGACTGATCTGGCAGAAATCCTGGAGGGGCAGGAGGGGGTGAAGGTCATTGCCAATCTCCCCTACTATATCACCTCCCCGATCCTCATGAAACTGCTGGAAGAGGGACCATTCCTCTCAAGCATTACCGTAATGGTCCAGAAGGAGGTGGGAGAGCGCTTATGCGCTGTTCCAGGGACCAAGGATTATGGGATCCTGACCCTTGCTGTAGGCTATTATGCCAGGGTCGAGAAAATCCTGGATGTGGGGAAGGAATGCTTTCATCCTGTTCCCAAGGTTGATTCTGTGGTCATGCGCCTGATCCCCCTGCCCCTGGAGGAACGCCTTCCCCGGGAACTGGAAGAAGCCTATTTCCGCCTGATCAAGGGAGGCTTCGCCCAACGCAGGAAGAATCTTATGAACAGCCTGGCAGCCTTTTATGGAGCTGACAGGGACAAGGTGAAGAATTTTCTTGCCCGGGGAGGGATTGCAGAAACAAGAAGAGGGGAGACCCTGTCGAAGGAAGAATATATGGCTTTGGCCAGTTTGGAAAAGGAGTTGAAACAATGAATCCAGTCGCATTTGAAATCTTTGGCATCAGCATCATGTGGTATGGCATCTTCATTTCTGCAGGAGTACTCAGCGTGATCCTCTATGGCGGGCTGATGCTGAAACGCTATGGAATCTATGATGAGGACCGTTACTATGGTCTGGTTCTGGCTGTGGTCCTTTCAGGATTTCTGGGGGCCCGCCTGTATTATGTCCTCTTCAACCTCGGACGCTATGATTCCTTCCTGGAAATCCTGAACTTCCGTCAGGGAGGCCTGGCTTTTCACGGTGGGGTGATCGCAGGGATTGCAGCCATCCTCATGTATACCTGGAAGAAGAAGCTGGATATCCTGCGCTATCTGGACGTCATCGGGACAGGCACCCTCCTGGCCCAGGCAATCGGGCGCTGGGGCAACTTCTTCAATCAGGAAGCCCATGGCAGCATTGTCAGCAAGGAATTCATCAGCTCTTTCCCTGCATTCATCCAGAAAGGGATGTTTATCAACGGAGCCTATTACCATCCCACCTTCCTTTATGAATCCATAAGCGGCTTGTTCTCCTTTGCGCTCCTCACTTTCCTGATGGTCCGCTTTCCCAAGATCCGCAAGGGGACCTTCATCGCACTGGCCCTCATCGCCAACAGCATCACCCGGATCTGGGTGGAGGGGCTGCGGACAGACAGCCTGATGATCGGACAAGTGAAAGTAGCGCAGCTGGTGGGGATTTTCGCCATCTTCTTCTCCTTTCTCTATCTGCTGTATCTCTATAGCCCCAAAGGCAATCCTGGGAAAAAGAAGAAAAAGAGGAAGTAGAGGGATGGCATTCAAATATTCCTTCAAAAATGATATAATCAATAGATAGGAAATGAAGGGATAGTGGAATGGAAGGGCTTCTTAAGGGTTTCAACGAAATGCAGCGGGAGGCGGTGCTTCATCAGGAAGGACCGCTTCTTATCATTGCCGGGGCCGGGAGCGGCAAGACCCGGGTTCTGACCAGCCGGGTGGCCAGACTGATCGCCGAGGGGGTTTCCCCCTATGAGATCCTGGCCATCACCTTTACCAACAAGGCGGCAGAAGAGATGAAGGAGCGGATTACAGCTGCTACAGGAGGAGGACGGACAGCAGGCCTGTGGGTCAGCACCTTCCATAGCATGTGCAACCGCATCCTGCGTCAGGAGATCACCCGCCTGGGCTATACGGCGAGATATAATATCTATGACAGCGCAGACCAGGAAGGCTTGATGAAGAAGGTCCTGAAAGAGCTGAACATCGATGACAAGCAGCTGTCCCCCAAAGGGCTTCTCTATGCCATCAGCAATATGAAAAATGCCCTGGTAAGCCCGGAAGCAGCGGCCCGGAAGGCAGCTGTCTGGCAGGAG
This sequence comes from uncultured Eubacteriales bacterium, assembly GCA_964389165.1. Classification (GTDB taxonomy): domain Bacteria; phylum Bacillota; class TC1; order TC1; family TC1; genus CAYMDI01. Next base: position 25,614 of record CAYMDI010000001.1, read on the forward strand.
GAGAAGACCGCCGCCATCTATGCCTATTACCAGGAAAAGCTCAAGTCCCAGGATGCCCTGGATTTCGATGATCTCCTTTACCTTACCTACAGGCTCTTCAAAGAGCATCCTGAGGTTCTGAAGGGATATCAGCAGCGCTTCCGCTACCTCTTTGTGGATGAGTATCAGGATACCAACTACGTGCAGTATCTTCTCACCAGAATGCTGGCAGAGGGCTATGGGAATATATGCGTTGTGGGAGATCCGGACCAGTCCATTTATGGCTGGCGAGGGGCTGACATGAGCAATATCCTGAATTTCGAGAAGGATTACCCTGGGGCCAGGGTCATCTATCTGGAGCAGAATTACAGATCCACGGAGCAGATCCTCAGTGCAGCCAATGCAGTGATCCGAAACAACCAGGACAGGCGTCCCAAGAATCTCTGGACACAGAAGAAAGATGGAGATCTCATCACCTGCTATGAATCGGAAACAGAGAATGAAGAAGCGGTCTATCTGGCCAGAGAGATTGAGACCCTCCGAAGCCGCTCTTATGCTTATGGAGATATGGCCGTCCTGTACCGGACCAACAGCCAGTCCAGGATCATTGAGAAGAATCTTGCCAGATACGGGATCCCATACAAGCTTTACGGCGGCCTGAGCTTTTACAGGCGTAAGGAAATCAAGGATATTCTTGGCTACCTCCAGTTCCTGAATAATCCCAGGGACCTTCTGGCCTTTGAGCGGATTATCAATACACCGAAAAGAGGGATCGGGGGGACCACCCTGGGAAAACTCCTGAAGTATGCCAGAGAGTGGAACCTGACTCCTGAAGAAGCGATGAGCAAGGCAGATGAATTCCTTCCTGCAGCAAGTGCCAGGAAGATCCAGGGCTTTGCCCTGCTGATTCAGGGCCTGAGGAGCATGGAACAGGGGACCCTGACGGAACTTGTTGATGCGGTCATCAGCCGCTCCGGATATCTGAAAGAGCTGGAGACAGAACGGACAGATGAAGCCAGAGACCGGATTGCCAATGTGAAGGAGCTCCTTTCGGAAACGGCGGAATTCGACCAGTTTGATGAAGAGAAAACCCTGGAATCCTTCCTTGGAAATATCGCCTTGTATAGCGAGACAGATGCCTTAGGGGATGGGGACAAGGTGACGCTGATCACCCTGCACATGGCCAAAGGCCTTGAATACAAAGTGGTCTTCCTGGCAGGGATGGAAGAAGGGATCTTTCCCCATTACCGGGCTCTGGGAGAGCCCAGGGAGATGGAAGAGGAACGGCGCCTGTGCTATGTAGGGATTACCCGGGGCAAGGAAAAGGTCTATCTGACCAGAGCCTATCTCCGGAACCAGTACGGAATCACCCGGGGCAACGAAGCCAGCCGATTCCTGTCAGAAATCCCCGATCATCTTAAGCTGTTCCCGGGACGGGCCATGGCGGAGGAGAAAAAGACCTATGTCCGGGATACTGTCCCGGGAAGGAAGGATGCTGGTACGGGAACCCCGGCCCAAGGCTTCCTTCTTGGAGACAGGATCTTCCACAGCAAGTTCGGCGAAGGGGTGGTTGTGGCCTTGGAGGGACAGGGGAAGGATGCCATCTTATCTATCGCCTTCCCAGGGGCTGGCATCAAGAAACTGATGGCCATGTATGCACCCATTAAGAAGATCAGCAGGAGAGGATGAGATGGAAGACATCCAGGAACGGGTCCGCTGGCTGCGGGAAATCGTGGAGAAAGCCAATGAGGACTACTATGAGAAGGACATGCCTGTTCTGGCTGACAGTGAATATGATGCCTATCTGAGAGAACTGGAAGCCCTGGAAGAGGAATATCCGGAACTGAAGAAAGAGGGAAGCCCCACAGGGAAGGTCGGAGGCCGGGCGGCGGAGAAGTTTCCCCCCTACCGCCACAGGAATCCTTTGCTTTCCTTGAGCAATGCCTTCAGCCAGGACGAGCTTCTGGCTTTTGATGCCAGACTGGAAAAGGCTTTGGGGGAGAAGCCGGAGTATCTTGGAGAGCTGAAGATCGATGGCTTATCCATAGCCCTGATCTACCGCAAGGGCCTTCTTGAAACTGCGGCTACCAGGGGTGATGGAGAAACAGGGGAGAATGTGACCCGGAATGTCATGGAAATCCAGGGCATACCCAAGTCCCTTCCGGAAGCCATGGATCTGGAACTCCGGGGGGAGATCTTCATGGATCATGAAGCCTTTGCTGAACTGAACCAAAGGCGGGAGCTGGAGGGCCTTCCCCTTTTCCGCAACCCCAGAAACGGGGCTGCAGGGACCTTGCGCCAGCTGGATCCTCAGGTTGTGCGGGACCGCAGACTCCGAGGCTATTTCTATGAAATCACTTATCCCGGTGAGGCCGCAGAGAACCAGGAACAGGCTCTGGCCTTCCTTGAAGGATATGGATTCCCTGTCAATGGAGTCCGCCGCAGGGGGGATATGGAGGAAATCATCCGCTTCTGCCAGGAGGTGGAAGCCCTGCGTCCGGAACTGCCTTATGCGATTGACGGCGTGGTGATTAAAGCCCTGCGGAGAGCCTGGCAGCAAGAACTGGGAGCCACAGATAAGAGCCCCCGCTGGGCCATCGCTTTCAAATTCCCTCCGGAGAAGAAGGAAACACGCCTCCTGGATATCAGCATCAGCGTAGGTCGGACCGGCGTGCTGACACCCATGGCAGAACTGGAACCTGTCCTGATTGGCGGCTCTATGGTGAAGCGGGCGACCTTGCATAACGAAGAGTACATCCGACAAAAGGATCTCCGCCCCGGAGACTGGGTGCTGCTGCAGAAGGCTGGAGACGTGATTCCGGAAGTCCTTTCCAGCCTTCCCGAGCGGAGAGGGCCGGAAAGCAGACCCTTTGTATTTCCCCATCGCTGTCCAGTCTGCGGCTCCGCTGTCATCCAGCTGGATGCCAGCATCCGCTGCACAGGAGAGCTTTACTGTCCGGCCCAGGTGGTGAAGGGGCTTGTGCATTTTGTCTCCCGGGATGCCATGGATATTGACGGCCTTGGGGAGAAGATCATCGAGCTTCTGGTGAGCAGAGGACTGATCCACACCCCTGCGGATATATACAGGCTGGAGCAGGAGGCCCTGGCTTCTCTGGAGGGCCTGGGTGACAAGTCAGCCGGGAACCTTCTTCAGGGGATTGAAAATAGCAAAGGACGGGGCCTGGCTCCCCTTCTCTATGGCTTTGGAATACCCCTGATCGGCAGCAAAAGCGCCAAGCTCCTTGCTTCCAGATTTCCGGACATAGATCTCCTGATGGGGGCGACGAAAGAAGACCTCCTCCAAGTGACGGATATAGGAGAGAAAATGGCCGAAAGCCTGCTCCGCTTCTTTCAGGAAGAGCGGAATCAGGGGATAATCAGGGCACTCAAAGAACTCGGTGTCCTCATGGCAGAGGACGTGACTGTTTCCGGAGAGGCCCTCAAGGGATTGTCACTCGTGGTGACAGGCTCCTTTGAAGGCTATGACAGGAAGACGCTGGAAAGCCTGATTGAGGCCCATGGAGGATACTCCCGGAGCAGCGTTTCCAGAAAGACAGATTATGTCCTGGCAGGAGATGAGCCTGGCAGCAAGCTGGCCAAGGCCAGAGAGCTGGGGATACCGGTCCTGGACCTGGAAGGCTTTTTAAAGATTATCAGAGGAGGAGTGGAAGCATGAGCATAACCAGAGATGCAGTCCTGCATGTGGCGAATCTGTCCCGGATCGGACTGACAGAAGAAGAGATTGAGGATACCAGAAAAGAACTGGGGGACGTCCTGGATTTTATGGCTAAACTAAACGAGCTGGACACGGAAGGGGTGGAGCCTACCACCCATGTCCTGGATCTCAGCAATGTGTTCCGCAAAGATATGGCTGCCGAGGGTATGGACCTGGAAGAGCTCCTGGCTGAGGCTCCGGACAGGGAAGATAACTGCTTCCGCGTCCCAAGCATCTTATAGGGGGGCAGGATGAGCGAAATCAGAAAACTCACAGAACAGCTGAAAAAGCGGGAGCTTTCCGCTGTGGAAATAACCCAGGACTATCTGGGCCGGATCCGCCGCAAGGATGGGGAAATCGGGGCTTTCCTTGCTGTGACGGAAGAGAAGGCCCTGGCAGATGCCCAGATGCTGGACCAGGCTTTTGCCCGGGGAGAGGCCCTTGGCCCTCTGGCCGGAATCCCCATGGGGATTAAAGACAATATCTCCACCAAGGGCATCCTGACCACTTGCGGATCCCGGATTCTGGAAACCTACAGGCCCCCTTATGATGCCACAGTTGTTGAATCCCTTTACGGAGCCGGCGGCATCCTTCTTGGCAAGATGAATATGGATGAGTTCGCCATGGGCTCCTCCAATGAGAATTCAGCCTTCAAAGCTGTCCGCAACCCCTGGGACACCAGCCGGGTTCCTGGAGGCAGCAGCGGGGGTTCAGCCGCTGCTGTCGCAGCCGGAGAGGCTGTTTTCACCCTGGGATCTGATACGGGCGGGAGCATCCGCCAGCCAGCCGGCTTCTGCGGGGTGGTTGGAATGAAGCCCACCTATGGCAGGGTTTCCCGTTATGGCCTTATCGCTTATGCCTCCAGCCTGGATCAGATCGGACCCATGGCCGGCTCTGTGGAAGACTGTGCCTTGGTCCATGATATCATCAGCGGACATGACCCGAAGGATTCAACCTCGGCCAGTCTGCCGGCTACCCGCACTGCAGATCGCCTGAAGGATGGAATCAAGGGACTCCGGGTTGGAATTCCCAGAGAATATTTCGGAGGAGATGAAGGGGTGCTGAAGGTCATTCGCAAGGCCCTCTCCGTCATGGAAGAAGCAGGGGCTATTGTGGAAGAAACAAGCCTGCCCCATACCGAATACGCACTTTCTGCCTATTACATCATTGCCTCTGCAGAAGCCAGCTCTAATCTTGCACGCTTTGACGGCGTGCGTTATGGCAGCAGGGCCCAGGCTGAGGATGTGACGGAAATGATGTCCAGAACCCGTGGGGAATTTTTCGGAAAAGAAGTGAAAAAACGCATCCTTGCCGGGACATATGCTTTGAGCACAGGGTATTATGACGCCTACTATCTCAAGGCACTGAAAGCCAGGACCCTTCTGAAACAGGATTTTGACAGAGCCTTCCAGAAGTATGACGTGCTGATTACGCCTATTGCTCCCACCCTTCCCTTCCGCCTTGGAGAGAATGTAGCGGATTCCATTGCCATGTATCTCGGGGATATCTGCACAGTCACCATCAACCTGGTAGGCATACCGGGGCTTACCCTGCCCTGCGGCTTTGCAGAAGGCCTGCCTGTAGGGATGCAGATTCTTGGCAAGCCCTTTAGCGAAGAGCTCCTCTTCCAGGTGGGATACTCTTTGGAACAGCGGTTGGGGCTGAACCTGAAGATACAGGAGGTGAGATAATGGACGAGCGTTATGAAGCAGTCATCGGACTTGAAGTCCATGTAGAGCTGAAGACGGAATCAAAAATCTTCTGCAGCTGCAAAACAGCCTTCGGAGCAGAGCCCAACACCCAGGTCTGCCCAGTCTGTCTTGGACTTCCCGGGGTCCTTCCCGTGGTGAATGAGAAGGTTGTGGAGTATGGAGTCCGGACGGCCCTGGCCCTTGATGGTACTGTGCCAGGCTATAGCAAGTTCGACAGAAAGAACTACTATTATCCTGATCTGACAAAGAACTTCCAGACCTCTCAGTTTGATCTTCCTATCTGCGAGGCCGGGCATCTGGATATTGTCGCTGACGGTGCAGTCAGAAGAATCGGCATTACCAGAGCCCATATGGAAGAAGATGCCGGGAAGCTTGTCCATAGCGGGAAGAGCATCACCAGTTCCGACTCTTCTAACATCGATTACAACAGGACTGGAGTCCCTCTGCTGGAAATCGTATCAGAACCGGACCTCCGTTCCAGCGAAGAGGCAAAGGCCTATGTGGAAGAACTGAAGAAAATCCTCACCTACATCGATGTCTCTGACTGCAAAATGGAAGAGGGCTCCCTCCGGGCCGATGCCAACGTTTCAGTCAGGCTCAAGGGCAGCCAGACACTGGGTACCAGGACTGAAACCAAGAATCTGAACAGCCTCAAGAACCTGCAGAAAGCCATTGAATATGAAATCGACAGGCAGATCCAGGTCCTGGAAGAGGGTGGAGAGATCATTCAGGAAACCAGAACCTGGGATGAGGAGCATGAGATGACCCATGCCATGCGCTCCAAGGCAGATGCCCATGATTATCGCTACTTCCCGGAACCGGACCTTCCTCCCATCATCCTGACGGAGGAATATATCCAGGAAATCCGGGAGAGCCTTCCGGAACTTCCGGGAGCTCGGAAAAAACGCCTGATGGAGGCAGATGGCCTCTCCGCATATGATGCGGAGCTGATCATTGCTGAACGCTTCCTGGCTGACCTCTATGATGACATCAGCCTGAAGATCAGGGAACCGAAGCTGATTGTCAACCTTCTCATGGGAGATTATGCCAGAGAGCTGGGGGCTGCCGGCCTGACCTTTCAGGATTGCCCGGTTGGGGCGGCAGACCTGGGAGAGCTGCTTTCTCTTATGCAGGAAAAAGTCATCAGCGGCAAGCTGGCGAAGGAAATCCTCCCTCTGATGATCAGGGAAGGAAAAAATCCGAAGGCCATTGTCCAGGAGAAAGGTCTTGTGCAGATCAGCGATGAAGGGGAATTGGAGAAGATCGTTCAGGAGGTGCTCCAGGCCAATCCCAAGGCGGTAGAAGATTACAAGGCCGGGAAGGGGGCTTCCAAGGGCTTCCTGGTAGGCCAGGTGATGAAAGCCGCCAAGGGTAAAGCCAATCCTGGTGTGGTTAACGGGCTTCTGGAGAAGCTGCTGCAATAGGATAAAGCATAGATAAAGCATAAAAAGAGAGCTCCCATGGATTTCCATGGGAGCCTTTGCTTTAACAGGAGTTATGGGGCAGAGGACTGGGGATTCTTGTAGGTCTTGTTTTCAGGAATGGTCCATTCCTTCTCCTCCAGAAACTTGCTGCCACCCAGGATATCTCCGTTGAGGAGAGAATAGAGTTCATAGATCTCTTTGTATTCAGGGCTGTCAGTGAAATAGAAGGTATTATCCATGACCAGATAGGCATTGGTCATGCTGTTGATATTCCGCTGGGAGAGAAGTGAGAGGATTTTCAGATAGTTTGGTGTCTGGATTCCTGTGCCTGAAAAGAGGCGGGCCAGGAGAAGGCTGGCATCCAGGGTGTCCGGGGAACCCTTCGGCCTTTCATAGTTGCTCCAGATAAAGGCTGGGGTCACATGGGTGATATAGTCGTTTTCAGGGGTGGTCAGGTTGTCCACCAGTCCAAGATCCATGTAGGCATTCCCGTTCTGATTCACTTTGGGATAATGATCTCCATAAAAGAGGAGAAGGGTAGGGCGCTTCCGGGCTGCAAGGGCGGAGATGAAATCTTCCAGGGCATCATCGCTAGCCTTCAGGCTAGAAAGATAGGTGTTGTAGATGCGCAGGGTTTTGGTGTTCTCCAGCTTGCCCCCCACATACACGACGGCATTCTCATAGCCTTCCGGGGCTACAAAGGGGGTGTGATTCTGCATGCTTACGCCCATGACGAACCGGTAAGGGCTGCCAGTATCCTTTTCCAGCTCCTGAAGGACATGGCTATAGAGCATCTCATCAGTCATGTAGTCATCCACGGCATCCCAGTAGCGGGTATCCTCTGTGACAACTTTGGTGCCTGCAAGATATTCCAGGCCATAGAAGGTATCGAAGCCCAGCAGGCGGTAGGCATTATCCCTGCGGTAAAAGGTGCTGTGGAAGGGATGGAGCATGGTCGCACTGTAGCCGTTGTTCTTCAGGATGCTTCCCACAGAGACTGTGGGCTTTACGAGATAGTTGGAAAAGACAGTGGCATCACTGGGATAGAAGATGGTAGACATTCCGGTTATCACTTCAAATTCTGAGTTCGCCGTTCCTCCTGCAAAACTGGGCACTGAAATGCTGAAGCTGTCTGCCTGGCTCTGGAGGGCCCTGAAGTAGGGCAGGGGATCTTCTGAAAAGTTATCCAGACCAAGAACCGAAGGATCTGTGAAGGATTCACTCTGAATGATTACAACATCCGGCATAAGGGTGGACGTGTTCAGAGGAACCTGTTCCAAAAGCGGAGCAAGTGATTCACGGACCTGATCCTCTTCCGGGACCCTGAGGGAAGTGGTATTTTTAATCTGAGCGGCAAAATAGTACAGGGAGCCGCTCTCTTCAATGTATAGCTTCCTTTTTATTCCCGCGCTTTTTATAGTGATGGTATAGGGCCCGAAGAAGTAAAGGAAGAGAGACAGGAGCACAAAGGCCAGAATCCCGTTCTTGCGGAACTTGGGATTCAGACGGATTACAGGCATATTCAGGATCAGAAAAAGGGAAAGGATCAGGATC
>CAYMDI010000002.1:0-33801 GCA_964389165.1 uncultured Eubacteriales bacterium
CCCCGATGATGAAAAGGGCAGCATAATACAGGGTGGACAGAGAGACGCACTCCCCGGCCCCCTTGCTGTAGCCTTCCTTCCGCCAGAACGCAGTCATCGCCTCCACAGTCTCTGTCTTCCAGTAGGGAATGGCTTCGCTTGTGTATTTATCCAGGCCGAAATGGCGCCGGATGTCCATGTCGAAATAGTATTTGTCCCCTTCATAGCCGAAGAGGGCATTGCTCTGAGCCAGGGTGTCCAGGTCCACAAAGTTCCGGAAGCGCTGGAGCTCTTTCTCTTTGGTAGTCAGCCCCCAGGTATCCAGATCCAGATTGAACTCAAACTGGTTCATGATGTATTGCTTGATGCGCTGGAGCTTCTTGTTGGTGTTCATCTTATCGATGTCCTGGAACCAGGGGTCTTCCTTCCACTTCCACAGCAGGGGAGACATGATATTGGCCAGGACCAGGGAGAACATCAGTTCCGGGAAAATGAAGATTTCCATGTCCGACAGGCTGACGGCCGAGGAATATTTCTCCAGTGATTCAGGGTTTTCAGGATTCAGCATTGTTTCACTTCCTTTTTCCTACTATTCTCCTATTATATCCGATGTATTGAAGCTTATCAATATGTTAGAGGGGTTTTCTAAATGAAAAGGGTTGTCCCTACATTCTCATTGCTGGAAATATAGGAGCCCACACCGGCAAATTCCACCCCATCCAGAAGCTCTTCCCGGCGGATGCCCATAAGATCCATGCTCATGGTGCAGGCGATAAAGCGCACCCCCAGCTCCATGGAGCGGCGGATCATCACCTCCAGATCATCCACATGATGCTGCTTCATGATCCCTTTGATCATAGCGGGACCTACCCCCAGCATATTCATATTAGAGAGGGGGAGCTTTCTGGCCCCCCGGGGCATCATCCAGCCGAACATCCTTTCGATGAGGTTCTTCCGGACCTTCACACTCTGCCGCTTCCGCAGGGCGTTGAGGCCCCAGAAGGTGAAGAAGAGGGTCACGTTCTTGCCCCCGGCCACCGCCCCCTGGGCGATGATCATAGCAGCCAGAACCTTGTCCAGCTCCCCGCTGAAGACCACCATGGTAGCATTGCGCTGATCCCCCACCCCGGCAGCGGCCTCCCGGCGGCCCTTCTGGATCCGGGCCACATAGGCCCCTCCTGCCTGGTCTACAGACTTCAGGGTATGCCCATTCGCCTCGCACCAGCTCACCACGTCCTGGGTGAATCCATAATCCGTGGCTGTCACCTCGATGATGTCCCCTTCACTGGCTTCTGTCACCGCCTTATAGGTGGCCATGAGAGGGCCGGGGCACTGCAGGCCGCTGGCATTGACCCGGATGGTATTGACCTCCCGGGCTTCCCGGGCCTCCTCGGCGGGAGGCTTGATCTGCTGGTCGATATCCAGGAAGCCAGGCTCCCCGAAGCCCGCCGGCTTCACCATCCTGTAGGTGTAGTGACGGTAGTTGAGATATCCTCCATTGAGATTGTAGAGGTTGGTATAGCCCTCCCCTTTGAGGATCATAATAGCCACATGAGCCCGGAGGCCCACCTGGCAGGTGACATAGATAGGATCATCCTTTCCGGCTGTGATCTCTCCCAGCCGTTCCCGGAGATCATCCACAGGGATGTTGACAGCACCCTGGATCCGTCCTGCAGAAAACTCCACAGGAGTCCGGACATCCAGGAGGAAGCCCCCGGCAGCGATCTTCTCATCAATCTCCCAGACCTGGACCATATCGTAGAAGCCCGCCTCCAGGTTTTCTGCAATATACCCCAGGACATTCACAGGATCCTTGGCGGAGCTATAGGGGGGGGCATAGCAAAGCTCCAGGGAAGCCAGGTCCGTGACCTTGGCTCCCAGGCTCATGGCTGTGGCGATGACATCGATCCGCTTCTCCGTCCCTTCCCGGCCCACCGCCTGGGCCCCCAGAATCTTCCCGTCTCCAGGGCTGTAGAGGATCTTCATGGTGATCATGGAGGATCCCGGATAATAGGAGGCATGATTAGCCCGATGGGCGCAGATGCTCTTGAAGGGGATGCCCCGGGCCTCCAGAGAGGCAGAGGTATTCCCCGTGGCAGCCAGCGTCAGGTCGAAGAGCTTCAGGACAGAAGAGCCCAGGGTCCCGGCATAGGCCACATCCCTGCCATTGATATGATCCGCCACCAGACGTCCCTGGCGGTTCGCCGGCCAGGCCAGAGGCACAGAGACAGGAGCCCCGCTCACCCGGTCTGTAACCTCGATGGCATCCCCGATGATATAGATGTCGGGAATCGCCTCCCCCGTCTTCCCATCCAGAGCCTGGAGGCTGGGATTGGTGAGGAAGTGGCCTCTGTCCCCCACAGCCAGTCCTCCGGAAACCCGGAGGGCGTTTTCCGGCACAACCCCGATTCCAGCTACAGCCATATCGGTCTCTAAGCTTTCCCCGCTGCGCAGGACTGCGGTCCTGCCCTCATTCTCAAAATGGCTGATGCTGTCATTCAGGAGAATATGGATCCCGTTGCGGTTCATCTCCTCATGGGCGATCTGGGCCATTTCGAAATCCAGCTGGCGCATGACCTGGGAGCCCATCTCCACCAGGGTCACCTGAATCCCCTTGTGAACCAGGTTCTCCGCCAGCTCCAGCCCGATGAAGCCTCCGCCGATGACCACAGCCTTTCTGGGATTTTTTTCAATAATATAGTTCTTTATGGCATCCGTATCCGGGATATTCCGCAAGGTGAAGAAATTCTCCGGCTCCTCCCCTTCTTCGAAACGGGGCTTCAGGGGATTGCTCCCTGTGGCCAGGATCAGCTTGTCGTAGCTTTCCTCATAGGTGGTGCCTTTCTTCTTATCATAAACAGTTACAGTCTTCCCATCCCGCTGGATGGAGACCACTTCGCTGAAATTGCGGATATCCAGACGATAGCGCCGGGACATCCCTTCCACGGTCTGGACCAGAAGCTGCTCCCGTTCCGTGATGACCCCCCCGATATAGTAAGGGAGGCCGCAGTTGGCGAAAGAGATATATTCATCCCGTTCGAAGATGATGATCTCGTCCTCCTCCCGGAGCCTCCGGAGCCTGGCGGCAGCTGTGGCCCCGCCGGCCACCCCGCCTACGATGATGATCTTGCTCATTGCCTCAATCCTTCTTTCTGCCCTTCCGGCTATCCCCCAGCTACAGGCTTATTGGATTCATCATAACACAAAGGAGAATTGCTGTGCAGGATTTCACAAGACTTTTCCCACCCTTTTAAGCCTTTGTTTTACCTGCAAGAAATGATATACTTAAAAATAAGAACATCATAGAAACGGAGTGTTGGAAATGCCATTAGTGAATACCAGAGAAATGTTCCAGAAAGCCTATGAAGGAGGCTACGCCATCGGCGCCTTCAATGTGAACAACATGGAGATCGTCCAGGGGATTACCGAAGCGGCCAAAAAAACCAAGGCCCCCCTGATCCTTCAGGTTTCCGCAGGAGCCAGAAAGTATGCCAACCATACCTATCTCATGAAGCTGGTGGAAGCGGCCCTCATCGAAACGGACCTGCCCATCTGCCTGCACCTGGATCACGGGGATTCCTTCGAGCTCTGCAAATCCTGCATCGATGGAGGCTTCACCTCCGTGATGATCGACGGCTCCCACCTGCCCTTTGAGGAGAACATCGCCCTGACCCGCCAGGTTGTGGAATACGCCCATCCCCGGAACGTCACCGTAGAAGGGGAGCTGGGCCGCCTGGCCGGAGTGGAGGATGAAGTGAACGTCTCCTCCGAGGATGCCAGCTACACCCGTCCCGAAGAAGTGGAGGAATTCGTCCGCCGCACAGGGGTGGACTCCCTGGCCATCGCCATCGGCACCAGCCACGGCGCCTTCAAGTTCAAGGGAGAAGCCAAGCTCCGCTTCGACATCCTGGAAGAGGTAGCCAGAAGGCTGCCTGGCTTCCCCATCGTCCTTCATGGAGCTTCCTCCGTGGTTCCTGAATATGTGGCTCTGATCAACCAGTATGGCGGGGATATGGCAGGAGCCAAAGGAGTGCCGGAAGAAATGCTGCGGAAAGCCGCCTCCATGGCTGTATGCAAGATCAACATCGACTCCGACCTCCGTCTGGCTATGACTGCAAAAATCCGGGAAGCCATGGCTACCGATCCCAAGAATTTCGATCCCCGGAAATACCTGGCCCCGGCCCGGAGCGCCATCGCAGACATCGTGGAGCATAAGATCCTCCATGTCCTGGGCTGCGACAACAAGGCCTAAGGATGAAGATCCGGGGCATCCTCCTGGACAAGGACGGAACACTCCTGGAATTCCACAGGACCTGGCGGCCTATTGCAGACAGGGTCATCGGGGCTATCCTGGAAGAGCTGAAGCTCCCTGAAACCCACAGGAGGAGCCTGGGGGAGGCCATCGGCCTTTTCCCGGACACCATCGATTCCAAGGGCAGCCTCTCTGCAGGCACCAACAGGGATGTGGCCAGGGACTTCCTACGGTCCCTTCCTCAGGAATCCATCCCCAAGGGGATGGATTTCCCTATCTGGAGCCAGAAGCTTTTCGATGAGGTGGCTGCTGACAGCCCCTTCTATCCCGTAGCAGGAGCAGAGGGAATCCTGAAACGCTTCCGGGAGGCTGGGATCCTGGTGGGCCTGTCCACAGCCGATTCCGTGGAAAACGCCACCCTCTTCCTGGAGAAATCCGGCCTCCGCCCCTATTTCCAATATATCGGAGCCGATGATGGCATCATCAGCCCCAAGCCAGCCCCGGACTATATGCACGCCTTCTGCCGCCTATTCGGACTGAAGCCTGAAGAGGTGGCTGTGGTGGGAGATACCCTGACGGATATGGAGTTCGGGCGGAACAGCGGCGCCGGCTTCATTGCCGGGGTCCTCTCCGGCACAGGAACCAGGGAGCTGCTGGACCCTTATGCCCACAAAATCATCCCAGGCATCGCGGAACTATGGGATGAAGATCGCTTTATCTGGGAGGAATAACCGAATGACCATGCTTTATGACGGCTGGCTGAAGATCCGGGAAGCCCGGTATCAGGGCCGGCGCTTTGAGATCCTGGAAGATAAGGAGGCGGCTGGAGCCCTTGTTCTGGATCAGGAAGGGAAGATCCTCCTGGTACGCCAGCACAGGGTCCCCCTGGGCCGGGATTCCCTGGAGATTCCTGCAGGCTGCCTGGATAAGGACGGCCTCAGCCCTTCTGAAATCATGGCGGAAGAACTGGCAGAAGAAGCCCACCTCACTGTCCCTGCAGAAGAGCTGAAGGAGCTTCTCTCCATCCTCCCCAGCATCGGGGTGAGCAAGAGCCGGTATATCCTCTATGCCTGGCGCTATCCCGGTCTGGGAGAGGACAAGGCCATCACCGGAGATGATGATGTGACAGAACGCCTCTGGCTCAGCCCCGAGGAATTCAGCAGGAGGATCCGGGAGGGGGAGATCATGGACGCTAAAAGCGTGCTGGCCTACTACTACCTCCTGGCCCATCCGGAACTATAAGGGGACAGAAAAAAACGGCGGAACTTCCGCCGTTTTTTTCTATCTCATTTATATCTTTTAGAGGATCTTGCTCAGGAAGGCCTGGGTCCGCTCATGGCGGCTGTCCTCAAACATCTCCTTGGGCGTTCCCTCTTCCACGATGACCCCCTGGTCCATGAAGAGGACTCTGCTAGCCACTTCTCTGGCAAAGCCCATCTCGTGGGTCACCACAACCATGGTCATCCCTTCCCGGGCCAGATCCTTCATGACCTGCAGGACCTCTCCCACCATCTCCGGATCCAGCGCGCTGGTGGGCTCGTCAAAAAGCATCACCTTGGGCTCCATAGCCAGGGCTCTGGCAATGGCAACCCGCTGCTTCTGGCCTCCGGAAAGCTGATCGGGATAGCTCTCCACCTTGTCCCCCAGGCCCACTTTCTCCAGCAGGGCGATGGCCTTCAGCCGGGCATCCTGATTAGAGAGCCCCTTCACAAGCTGGGGGGCCAGCATGATATTCTTCACTACAGTAAGATGCGGGAATAGATTGAAGCCCTGGAAGACCATTCCCATCTCCTCCCGGATCTTGTTGATATCCGCACCGGGAGCGGTGATGGAAACACCCTCTACCAGAATCTCCCCCTGGGTAGCCTCTTCCAGACGGTTGAGGCAGCGCAGGAAGGTGCTTTTGCCGCTTCCTGAAGGGCCGATGACACAGACAACCTCCCCTTTGGCAATCTCTGCATCCACCCCCTTCAGGACCTCCAGATCCTTGAAGCGCTTATGGAGTCCCTTAACTTTCAGCATTGATCCGCAGCCTCCTTTCCAGGAGAGTCAGGCCCTTGGAAATCCCGATAACCAGGATGAAATAGATCAGAGCCACCGTAAGATATACGGGGAAAGGCTGGAAGGTGCTGGCCACATAAAGCTGCCCCTTCCGCATCATCTCCTCCAGTCCGATTGCGGAGAGGATGGAGGTTTCCTTCAGGAGGGTGATGAGCTCATTCCCCAGAGGGGGGATGATGCGCATAAAGGCCTGGGGCAGGATGACTGTCCGCATGGCCTGCCTTTTCGTCAGCCCCAGGGAACGGGCGGCTTCCATCTGGCCGGGGTCGATGGACTGGATGCCCCCTCTGAAAATCTCAGCCACATAAGCAGCGCTGTTCAGACTGCAGGCAGCGATAGCAGCTACTATGGGAGACATGGGGCTGGGGCTTCCGGTGATCAGCTGGAGAATCTGAGGGATTCCTGCATAGATGATCAGCAGCTGCACCAGGAGAGGGGTGCCCCGGAGGAAATTGACATAGGTAGAGGCCAGGAAGCGCAGGCCCTTCTTCCTGGAAAGACGCCCCAGACCGATGAAAAGGCCCAGGATAATCCCCAGGATGGCCGAAGCCAGGGTCACCACCACAGAGAGCTTGAGCCCCTCCAGAAGGAGGGGAGCCACTTTTAAGGCATGTTGGAGAAAGGTCATATTCTCACCTCATTGGAAAAAAAGAGGAGGGAAAGGGCTTTCACCCTTTCCGTCCTCCCATGATTACTGTGCTGCTCCGAAATATTTCTCAATAAGCCTCTCGTAGGTGCCATCTTCAATAAGCTCCTTCAGGGCCGCATTAAGCTTCTCCATGAGATCTTTGTTGCTTTTGGCCACAGCAAAACCATACTGGTCGCTGGCCAGAACATCCCCGACGATTTTGATCTTCCCGGGGTTCTTGGCCAGGTACGCCTCGTTCACCGGTCCGTCATTGATCACAGCATCCACAGCTCCATTGAGGAGGTCCAGGAAGGCCACGTCAATTGTGTTGTAGGTTTTTACGCTTTTCAGAATGCCCTGGTCCAGGAGCTCCTGGGCTTTATCCGCCCCGATCGTGCCGATCTGGACTGCGGCAGCTTTCCCTTTCAGATCTGCTTCTCCGCTGATCCCTGTGGTCCCGCTGGCCACGGCGATGGTAAGGCCTGCATCAATATATGGATCGCTGAAGAGGACGCTCTCCTGGCGTTCCGGGGTGATGGACATGCCGCTGGCTACCAGGTCGATATTCCCGGACTGAAGGGCGGCGATGAGGCCGTCAAAAGCCACGTTGGTGATTTTCACTTCGTAGCCGGCCTTCTCAGCCATGGCGGTGATCAGGGCGATATCGAAGCCGTCGATCTTCCCTGTGCTCTCATCCATGAATTCAAAAGGTGGGAAGGTAGGCTCCGTGCCTACGGTGAGGACATTGTCGTCTTTTCCGGCACAGCCTGCCGCAAAGAGGACAAGCGCCAGGACAAGGGCAGTTCTGATAAAATGCTTCATAATATGATCCTCCGTTTCTTGTGTGTAGTCAGGTATAGAAAGAAGGTGGAGATTAACTCCACCTTCGCTGTGCCGCTTACCGTTTTGAGAACTGGGATGCTTTTCTGGCCTTTTTCAGACCGTACTTGCGCCGTTCCTTCATTCTCGGGTCCCTGGTCAGGAACCCTTCCCGCTTCAGAGCGGGCCGCAGGGAAGCATCAGCTTCGATGAGAGCTCTGGAGATCCCGTGGCGGATGGCTCCGGCCTGGCCGGCTACCCCGCCGCCGTGGACCTTGGCGGTGATATCGTATTTCCCTTCGCTCTGGGTGACGGTCAGGGGCTGCTTGACGATCATCACCAGGATGTCCTGGCTGAGATATTCCTTCACATCCCGGTCATTGACTGTGATGTCCCCTTTCCCTGGTTTCAGATATACCCGGGCGATGGCGTTCTTTCTTCTTCCGGTTCCGTAAAACTGTGTAGCCATTGTCTTCCTCCTTACCCTTTGATTTCCATGACTTCAGGCTTCTGGGCCTGATGGGGATGCTCGCTGCCGGCATAAACATGAAGCTTATCCAGCATGGTGCGTCCCAGTACGTTGTGAGGAATCATGCCTTTTACGGCGATCTTGATGATCCGTTCCGGATGCTTCTCCATCATTACTTTATAGGGGATGGTCTTCAGGTTCCCTGTATAGCCGGAATGGCGGTAGTAGTTCTTCTGCTCCTCTTTCCGTCCGGTAACTTTGATCTTCTCAGCATTGATGACGATCACATTGTCCCCGGTATCCAGATGAGGGGTGTAGGTGGGCTTGTGCTTGCCCCGGAGCACCGCTGCGACCTGAGCCGCCAGGCGTCCCAGAGTCTGCCCTTCTGCGTCGATGACATACCATTTTCTTTCAATGGTGGATGGTGTAGCCATATATGTTTTCATAGGAATCCTCCTTTTGCTTCATTTCAAAATCAGGCGCATCCCCTGCGACCGCCTTGAAAGCAGGGCTCATGCTCTCAAAATTTTCGCAATTGTGCACCATTAATTATATATATTCTATAAGAGCCTGTCAAGGACATCCCAGGGCGAACTTCCGGGATTAGGGGATTTCCGTGACAAAACTCAAGGAACTGTGGTAAAATGGCACGTAGCAGCACCATACATACAATGGAGATGAAGATATGAAGAATAAGGAAAAACTGGAAACCCTGTATAAAGAAGTCCTGGACACCATGGAGGAAGGGAGCGGCCAGGGGGTATTCGACGAATCCATGACAGATACCCCAAAGCGGGCAGCCAAGATGTGGATGGACGAGCTCCTTAAGGGCTATCATATGAGCCCCCATGACGTGATCAAGCTCTTCCCCAACACAGCCAAGAACCCAGAGGTCATCGAGGTCTCCAATATTCCCTTCTATAGCATGTGCGAGCACCATATGATGCCCTTCTTCGGTAAGGTATCCATCAAATACATCCCTGGCAGCCATGTCATGGGACTTTCCAAACTACCCCGGATGGTGGAGATCTACGCCAGGCGTTTCCAGCTACAGGAACGCCTGGGGCAGCAGATTGCCGATGCCATAGTCAAATACGGCAAGGCCAGGATGGCCGAGGTGGTCATTGAGGCAGAGCACACCTGCATGACTGCACGGGGCATCCAGGCCGTGGGCAGTCTCACCACCACCAAGTCCGCATCCTACGCCACAAAATAAGGCGGAAAGGAGGCAGCCATGCCTGTTTTCACTATACCCAGCCTTGGGACGCTGAAGAAGGACCGCTCTTTCTATGGCCTTCTGGCCCTCTCCCTGATAGCAGGAGCCCTTGTCTTTTTCAATCCCCCGGATCCCATCACCTCTCTCCCGGAAGGGAAGGAAATCATGGAAGGGATTGATGTCTCCAATCACCAGGGATATATCGAGTGGGAGCGGATCGACCAGAACCAGGTGAACTTCGTCTTTATGAAAGCCACTGAAGGGGAGACTTTTACGGATAAAAGCTTCCGCAGCAACTGGGAAGCCGCAGAAGAGGCCGGATTCCTCCGTGGGGCCTATCACTTCTATCGGGAGGAAAGCAGCGGCAAAGACCAGGCTGAACACTTCATTGATGTAGTCCCCCGGGAAGCCTATGCCCTGCCCCCGGTTGTGGATGTGGAACTCCTGGCAGCTGATGGAGAAGCCTTTGTAAAAGAACTGAAGGTCTTCCTGTCCACCCTGGAAGAGCACTATGGACAGAAGCCCCTGATTTACTGCAACCGGGCCACCTACGATGCCTATATTAAGGAAAATTTCCAGGATTACGGCCTGTGGTATGCCGACTATAACTCCCCACCCCCCATTGAGGGCTGGCTCTTCTGGCAGTT
Organism: uncultured Eubacteriales bacterium; assembly: GCA_964389165.1. Lineage (GTDB taxonomy): Bacteria > Bacillota > TC1 > TC1 > TC1 > CAYMDI01. The sequence continues at coordinate 10,072 of CAYMDI010000002.1, forward strand.
CACAGACAACGGCAATGTGGCAGGGATTGAAGGCCCAGTGGACTTCAACCAGTATAGCGGCACCCGGGAAGAGCTCCTGGAGCTGGCAGACTTTAAAGACTGATTCCTACAGAGAAAACAAAAGAGCCTTCCCCTAAGGGGGAAGGCTCTTTTCCGTCTCCGTCTGTTCTTAGAACAGGCCGGTGATGACGCCGTTCTCATCGATGTCGATGTTGCAGGCGGAAGGCACTTTAGGCAGGCCAGGCATGGTCATGATGGAACCGGTGATGCATACCAGGAAGCCGGCACCAGCAGACAGGCGCACTTCCCGGATGGTGATGTCGAATCCGGAGGGGCGGCCCAGTTTGGTCTGGTCGTCTGTGAAGGAGTACTGGGTTTTAGCCATGCAGATCGGCAGGTCCCCGTAGCCCATTTCAGTGAACTGCTTGATCAGCTTGTCAGCTTCAGCAGTGTAGTTCACCTTGTCAGCGCCATAGATTTCAGTTGCAATGGTGCTGATTTTGTCTTTGATAGGTTTCGCTGCATCGTAAAGGAATTTGAAGTTGGAAGGTTTGGTTTCGATGGTTTTGACAACCTTCTCAGCCAGGTCTCTTCCGCCTTCACCGCCCTTGCCCCATACCTCGGAGAGGGAGACTTCAACGCCCATATCGTTGCAGAGCTTCTCAACCAGAGCCAGCTCAGCATCAGAATCGGTGGGGAACTTGTTGATGGCGACAACCACAGGTACGCCGAACTTCCCAACGTTCTCAATGTGCTTCTCCAGGTTGGCAAAGCCTTTTTTCAGGGCTTCCAGGTTTTCAGGACCCAGCTCAGCCTTGGGCACGCCGCCGTGCATCTTCAGAGCCCGTACGGTTGCTACGATGACAGTTGCATCTGGCTTGAGGTCTGCGAAACGGCATTTCAGATCGAAGAACTTCTCAGCCCCAAGGTCTGCACCGAAGCCAGCTTCAGTTACTGTGTATTCTGCCAGCTTCATGGCTGTCTTTGTAGCGTTTACGCTGTTGCAGCCGTGAGCGATATTGGCAAAAGGCCCGCCGTGGATGAAGGCCGGGGTGTTTTCCAGAGTCTGTACCAGGTTGGGTTTGATGGCATCCTTCATAAGGAGGGCCATAGCGCCCTGGGCCTGCAGGTCCGCAGCGGTAACAGGCTTCTTGTCATAGGTGTAGCCGATGACGATTTTGGCAAAACGGGCTTTCATGTCCATCAGGTCGTCTGCCAGGCAGAGGATGGCCATGACTTCAGAAGCCACGGTGATGTCGAAGCCATTCTCACGAGGCACGCCGTTGGCTTTGCCGCCCAGACCGATGACGATGTCCCGGAGGGAGCGGTCGTTCAGGTCGATGACCCGGCGGAACACAACGGAACGGGGGTCGATGTTCAGGGGGTTGCCCTGCTGGATGCTGTTGTCGATCATAGCAGACAGGAGGTTGTGGGCATAGGTGATGGCATGGAGGTCTCCAGTGAAGTGGAGGTTGATGTCATCCATAGGTACAACCTGAGCGTATCCGCCGCCTGCAGCGCCGCCTTTAACCCCGAAGCTGGGTCCCAGGGAGGGCTCTCTGAGGCATACCATGGTCTTCTTGCCGATTTTGGAAAGGCCGTCAGCCAGACCTACGGAAGTGGTGGTTTTCCCTTCCCCTGCCGGGGTGGGGCTGATAGCGGTAACCAGGATCAGCTTCCCGTCTTTTCCGCCTTTCAGGCGGTTAACAGTTTCCATGGAAATCTTGGCTTTGTATTTGCCATAGAGCTCCAGGTCGTCCTCGGAAAGGCCGATGCTTTTGGCGATCTCCACAACAGGCTTTTTCACGGCCTCCTGTGCGATCTCGATGTCGCTTTTAAAACTCATTTCTCTACACTCCTTTATCTATATATTTACTAATAGCTGACGATTTCATCTTCGCTGAAGTAGAGAGCGATCTCCCGCTCAGCGTTCTCCAGGGAATCGGAAGCATGGATCAGGTTTTCCGTCATGCTCACGGCCAGGTCTCCCCGGACGCTTCCCATTTCTGCCTTTTCAGGATCCGTAGCTCCATTGAGCTTGCGGATGCCGGAAATGACATTGTCTCCTCCAACCACCATATGAACCACCGGTCCGGAGGTGAGGTACTCCACCAGCGAGGGGAAATACGGGCGGTCCAGATGCTCGTGGTAGTGTTTGTCCAGCTGGGCCTTGGTGAGGTTCTGGACCTTCAGGGCCAGGATCTTGTAGCCCTTGCGTTCGATCCTTCCGATGACTTCTCCCAGAAGGCCCCGCTTCAGGCCATCTGATTTCAACATCACAAATGTTTTTTCCATGGTCACTCCTTTTCCGACTGTTCTTCTTTATCCTCCATCAAGGCCTCAAACTCTTCCCGGGAGAGGATCTCCTGTTCCATGAGCTTTTCAGCCACTTTGGCCATTTTGTCCCGGTGCTCTGTGAGGATGGTCCGGGTGCGGTTATAGCATGCTTCCATATATTTCATGGAGGCGGCGTCAATCCGGGAGGCGATCTCCTCAGAGTAGTTCTTCTCTTTCACGAAATCCCGGCCCAGGAAGACTTCTCCACCCTTAGAGCCATAAGTCAGGGCCCCAAGCTCCTCGGACATTCCGTAGACAGTGATCATGTTGCGGATGATGGCTGTAGCCCGCTCCAGGTCATTGGAAGCGCCGGTGCTGATATCCCCCAGCTCCAGCTCCTCAGCCACCCGGCCCCCCAGGAGGAGGCAGACGGTATCCAGCATCTCTTTTTTGGTCACATAGTTCTTATCTTCATCGGGAAGGCTTAAGGTATAGCCTCCGGCAAAGCCTCTGGGGATGATGGAAATCTTATGGACAGGATCCGTGGTATCCAGGTAATAGCTGGTGACAGCATGGCCTGTCTCATGGAAGGCCACCAGGCGCTTTTCCTTCTCTGTCATCACATGGCTTTTCTTCTCCGGTCCGGCGATTTCCCGCTCCACAGCCTGCTCGATGCTTTCCATGGAGATCTTCTTCTCATTCTTGCGCACGGCCAGCAGGGCCGCTTCATTCATGATGTTGGCCAGGTCCGCTCCTGTAAAGCCCGGGGTGCGCTTGGCAATGATGGACAGGTCCACGTCATCCCCCAGGGGCTTGTTGGCTGCATGGATGCGGATGATGGCTTCCCGGCCCTTCACATCCGGAGAGGTGATGACGATCTGACGGTCGAAGCGTCCGGGACGCAGAAGTGCCGCATCCAGGACATCCGGGCGGTTGGTGGCTGCCATGACGATAATGGCCTCATTGTTCTCAAAGCCATCCATCTCCACCAGGAGCTGGTTCAGGGTCTGCTCCCGCTCATCGTGGCCGCCTCCCAGGCCGGCGCCCCGCTGGCGTCCTACCGCATCGATCTCATCGATGAAGAGGATGCAGGGTGCGGTCTTTTTGGCTTTATCGAAGAGGTCCCGGACCCTGGAGGCCCCGACCCCGACGTAGAGTTCTACGAATTCAGAACCGCTGATGGAGTAGAAGGGGACTCCCGCTTCTCCTGCCACCGCTTTGGCCACCAGGGTTTTCCCTGTTCCGGGAGCCCCGGAGAGCATGACCCCTTTGGGGATTTTGGCTCCGAAGCGGGTAAACTTGGCAGGGGTCTTGAGGAAATCGATAATTTCCTGAAGCTCCTCCTTCACCTCGTCAATCCCGGCCACATCCTTGAAGGTGACCTTGTTCACCACGTCCTCATTGGCCAGGCGGGCTTTGCTCTTGCCGAACTGCATGGCGCCGCTGCCTCCTCCGGCCCGGTTCATCAGGAAGAAGAAGATGAAGACCATGCTGCCGATGAGGATGAGGTTTATAATGATATTGAAGACATCCACCGTGGCGATATTGGTGGTCTTCAGGGTGATGCCGTTTTCCAGAGCGATCTGGTTCAGGCTGTTATTGATAAGGTTTGTATTATCTTCGAAATAGTATTGGACCTCATCTTCCGTGTTGGTCCAGGTGACACGGACCTGGGTATTGTCGCTGATCTCTACATCCGCTTTGTCGATCTCACCACGGCCGGCCATCTGGCTGAAGGCCAGGAAGCTGCTCTCTTTGGTGGCTGCGGTGCCCTGTCCGGAATAGAAATAGTAGCTGGTGACCACAAAAGCGATAATCACAAGGCCCAGGAACAGGCGTTTCATATTTTCTTTCAAATCGTTTCTCCTTCTGGCCTGCAAAACAAAGAATATCAGGGTAATTGTACCACATTCCCTGCTCCTTTACAATTTTCCCCTATAAGAAATGTGCAAAATGATACGGGTTTCAGAAGTAATCCCAAAGCCCTCTGCCGTTCCGAGCCAGGGGATGAAAAAGAGCTTCCCGCCCCTTTCTTCCAGCAGGGGCAGGATATGGCGCCGGGAGGCTGGGACTTTCCGCCCGGAAAAGAGGCTCTTCACCTTCCCTTCCGCCTGCCAGCCCAGTGGCTGGAAGCGGTCCCCGGGCTGCCAGTTCCGGAGAAGGAGGGGGAAGGGGGCCTTCCCGGCATCCAGATAACCCTCCCCTGGATCCAGTCCCTGCCACTGCAGGCCAGGAGGGAGTTCCTGAAGGAGTTCCAGAGTCAGGCTCCCTCCAGGGAGCTGGTATGTTCCAGGGCCCTGGATTTCCATATGCAGGACACCTGAATCCGCCTCTTCCTTCCTGTCCAGGATCAGAGCCTCCTGGTCCAGATGGGCCCGGAGGTTTCCAGGGAGGCTATAAAAGGCCTCCCCCGGAGCAGCATCCCCGAGATAGGCCAGCAGCCCTTCCAGCCAGCGGGCCTCCAGATGCTGGAGGCCAAGGGCTCTCCCAGCCTGTTCCAGCACCCTGTAAGCCAGAGCCGGAGGAAGCTCTCCCACCGCCCTGTCAATGCGGATTGCAGAGCCGGAGAAGGCAGCCAGGCGCTGATAGGCCCGTTCCCCCTCCTCTTCCAGAAAGGCCCAGTCCCGGGCCAGGAGCCGGGCTGTCCGGGCCAAAGCCTCTTCCGCCCTGGGATTGAGCTTCCGGAAAAGAGGCAGGAGCCTATGGCGGATCCAGTTCCGGCGATAGGCCAGACTGGCATTGCTGCGATCCTCCCGGAAGGCAATGCCCTTTTCCTTCCCATAGCGCCGGACCTCTTCCCGGGAGGCCTCCAGAAGCGGACGCAGGATGGTGCCCCGGAGGGGGAGCATCCCCTTCAGCCCCCGGATTCCTGTTCCCCTGATAAGGTGCAGGAGGAGGGTCTCCCCCTGATCCCCCTGATGATGGGCCACTGCCACAAAGCGGCAGCCCTCTTCCTGACGCATGGCCTCCAAGGCCTCATAGCGGAGTGTTCTGGCGGCCTCTTCCAGAGAGGCTCCCCTCTGTCGGACCGCACCCTTCACATCCACAGCCTGGAAGCGGAAAGGCAGGCCGTAGGCCCCTGCAGCCTTTTCCACCAAGGCCTGGTCCTTATCTGCCCCCCTGCCCCGGAGGCCATGATGGATGTGGGCGGCCACAGGAAGAAGCCCGGCCTCCCGCCCCAGGGTGGCGAAGAGATCCAGGAGGACCATGGAGTCCCGCCCTCCGGAAACCCCCACCAGGACCTTATCCCCCGGGGAGAGTCCCGCCAGAGTCAGGCTTTTCTTGAATTGTTCTTGCACAGTCATTTCCATGCCCCCATTATAGCATGAAAGAAGCCGGGAATCCTTCCCGGCTTCTTTTGCTTCCATATGGCTGCTATTCCTCCAGGGCCTTGTCCAGCTCCTCCAGGATTCTGGAGAGGTTTCCCTCATCCGCTTCCAGGAAAGGCAAGGTTAGTCCCCGCTCCTGGAGCATCTCCTCCAGGACCTCCAGAAATACCCCGGAACCCAGGACCAGGCTGGAGCCTTCCCCCTTTGCTACGGGCTGAAAGTCCTCTCCCACATAAGAAGGGGCGGAGGCGGTATGGAAGGCACCGCAGCTTGGGCTCCCCTTCACCCCGATGATCCCATGGACGGGAATGCCGCAGCGGAGATATTCCTCCACCTGATCGGCAACAGGTGTGAGAATCTGACGGCAGTGACGGCGGTAGAAGGGGGTGTCATACTGCTCCTTTACCATGCCCCAGCGCTTCCCCCCCCCGAAGGTAAACTCCGGGCAGGGGAGCTGGAGGATGGCCTGCCCCTTCTCCAGAAGGAGAGCAGGCAGGCGGTGGTTCTCATTGGGGAAGGCCTGGGTTTTGGCCAGGTCATTGAGGAGGCAGTGGGTGAGGAGATAGACGCCTTTTTTCATGAGGCTACTTGCTTTTTCTGGCTTTCAGCTTGTCCAGGATAGAATCCTGAAGGAGGGAAAGAGGCAGGGCCTGAAGAGCCCCGAAGACCAGAAGGCTGGAGAGGACTTTATCTGCCAGGTTATTGACGATTTTGGTCAGGAAGACGGCAGAGAAGATGTCCTGGCCCGCAGATTTCAGCCAGATGACCAGGAAGTCCATGCCGGAGCCGGTGAGGCCTCCGAAGAGCCACAGGGCAATGGGGGTCCCGATCAGGGGAGCCACAACAGCCAGGATCAGACCCACGATGATGGCGGTAGGCAGATTATAGTCCTGGGTTCTTTTTGCAGCAAAGCCCACAATAAGACCTACAGCGGCATTCACAAGGAGGAAGGGGATTTCAGTAGGTCCTACCAGAACCCCGTTCACCAGGTTGGTGAGGATCCCTGTCAGAACCCCAGGGATGGGGCCCAGAAGGGCGGCTACGAAAATGGTCCCTACTGTATCCAGGAAGAGGATGCCCCCTCCGATAGTGTTGGCAACCATGGTCAGGACGATATTGAAGACAACCCCGACTGCGATGAAAATCATGACTTTTGGAGTGAGTGTTTTTTGCAAAGCGTACAGCTCCTTTCAGATATTCTTAGGTTAGAATATCAGAAAGGAGCCGCAAGAAGCAATATTGAATTTTGATTATAATATTGAATCTTTTTATACTATTTCAGGTGCTGTATGGTTTTCCTTATCCCAGCTCTCCCCGGGCTCTCTTCTCCTCATAGCAGCGCCGGGCTTCCCGGATCACCCCCAGGGCCTCTTCCCGGCCTCCCGTGCTGCGCAGGAGGGTCTCCTTCTTTTCCAGGGCCTTATAGTATTCGAAGAAATTGCTGATCTCCACCATGGTATGGGGCATGAGCTCCTTCAGGTCCTGGAAGCCGTTGTAGGTGGGATCATCAAAGGGAATGGCAATGATCTTCTCGTCCCGCTCCCCCTGATCCTCCATGATGATCACCCCAATGGGATAGCAGCGCACCAGGGTCATGGGACGGATCTCCTCTGAACACAGGACCAGGACATCCAGGGGATCCCCATCACAGGAGTAGGTCCGGGGAAGGAAGCCGTAATTGGCGGGATAATGAGCGGAGGAATAGATCACCCGGTCCACCCGGAGGAAGCCAGTCTCCTTGTCCAGCTCATACTTCACCCTGCTCCCCTTGGAGATTTCAATCACTGCCATAAAGTCTTCCGGGGTGATCCGCTCTTCCCTGATATCGTGCCAGATGTTCATGTTATCCTCCTGTCAGGCCTTAGACCCGCTGATGTTATTCCCTTCCAGAAAGAAGGTGGCCTCCATATCCGCCACAGATAGGGCGAAGGCCAGGGGGAAAAGCTCAAAGGCCCGGCTGACGCTGTTTTTATCCTCGCTCCCGGAAAAGCCCATATGGTACCGGATGGCAAAGGCCTCGGAACGGCCCAGAGAGGAGATGTAGCTTTGAATGATATAGACAGATTTCTCCCCATGGCCATAGGGCAGCCTATCGTCATAGCTATAGGTGTCCACCTGTTTCCAGACCCCATCCTCCCCCTTGACATTCCGCTTGGAAGGCTTGTAAAGGTTCGTTTTGCAGAGATCATGGAGGAGAGCCACAAAGGCGATGCTGGAATCTTCTGCCTGGAGTCCGTACTCTTCCCGGACCCGGGTCCTGGCGCAGTAGTCCTTCAGGCAGCGGTAAACATTGAGGGAATGCTCGCAGAGCCCTCCCGGGTAGGCCCCATGGAAGCGGGCGCTGGCCGGGGCCTGAAAGAAATCGCTTTTTTCCAGATAAGCCCGGAGATTCTCCGCCCCGGGCCAGTTAGGCTCGATTTCCCGCTGGAAAATCTCCAGGAATTCCTTCCTGTTCCCTTCCATCTCTTCACTTGTCAGTGTCTTTTCCATAAGCCCCTCCCTTCCTGGTCTTTTCCCCCCATTATATCACAGGGGCAATAAAAAAGGACTGCCAGGCAGTCCCTCTCCTACGATTCCAGCTGCAGCACCCGGAAGATCCGGGCCATAGTGCTCCGTCCCTTGGAGAAAACCTCTGTCAGGGCGCACCATTTATCCGCCAGGATCACCAGATAGCTCTCCTTATAGCGGGGCAGGGCCAGGGTCACCGGCCACATATGCTTCACAATGATATCCTCTTCCTTCCTGCACAGAGGGAAGTGCTCCCTGGCGTTGGCAAGGGCTGCTTTAGGATGGGTAAAGGCATGAAGCCCCTGGCGTCCGCTGTCCTTCTTCTTCTCATGCCAGTCATAGAGGAAGAAGTCATGGAGGAGGCCCCCACGGGCTGCAGCAGCTGCATCCAGGCCCAGGCGCCGGGCCATGCGGAAGCTGGTAAAGGAAACCTGGAGGCTATGCTCCAGACAGCTGGTATCCCCATGCTGGGTGTAGCGTCTCATGGAGCGGACCTTGTCATGGGCCATCAGATCCTGGATGTGGCTCAGGTATTCCTGTTCCAGGGGGGTCAGAGGGTAAAGGTTCAAATGCGGTCTCCTTTTATGCCTGCCAGGCAAGATAGGGTAATGGTATCACAGAGCTTGGCTTCCTGTCTATGCCAATCCTGCATTTTTCAGATAGCGGAGGATATTCATGCCATGCCCCCCGATGCGGTTGAGATCCGCCACGATGAGGACCAGGTCTGTAGCCAGCTCCTCCTTGACATTATACAGGCCCAGAAGGCGCTCTGCCTCCCCCTTCAGCGCTTCCCTGTCATGAAGGAGCTGCCCCGGCCCGGCCCCTTGGAAGAGGTGGGGAATACCAGCCAGGACTTTGCTGCAGGCCTGAAGGAGCGCCCGGATATCCTCCCGGTCCCCCTCGGGCCCTGGCCCCTGGCCCCAGAGATCCCGGAGGTTCTCCCCGGACTGCTCCAGGAGGTCTCCCATCCGCTCCAGGTCCCGAAGGCTATAGAGATAGGCTGTCAGCTGCCTCCGGTCCTCCCTCTCCAGCTCCCCTTCCAGAATCCCTTCCAGATAGGCCTTCAGTTCCAGTTCCATGGCATCGATGGTCTCTTCCTGGCCCCGGATGGCCTCGATTCCCCCTTCTTCCATGTTCTGAAGGTAGGACAGAAGGAGGCGGGACTGGGCCTCTACCGCTTCTCCCAGAGCCAGCAGCCCCAGACGGGCCTGCTCCTTTTTCCGGGGAAGGTCCTCTCTGCTTCCTTCTTCCAGAATGAGGCTCAGGCCTTCTGCCTTGTCTTCCACTTTCTTCCCTGTAATCAGCTTCTTAATGAGCTTCTCCGCCCCGTCCAGGAAGAGATAGAAGAAAAGCCCTGTCGCCAGATTGAAGATCAGATGCATCACCGCCAGTTCAAGGGAAGGGGAAAGGCCCAGATATTCTGTGAGGAGGAATTCCAGGGGCCAAAGAAGCCTCAGGCCATAGAGCGCGAAGAGGAATAGAAGAGTCCCTCCCACATTGAAGAGAATCATGAAAGCCGCGGCCCGCTGGGCGGTCTTCCCTGCTCCAATGCTGGCCAGAACCGCTGTGAAACTGGTGCCGATATTGCTCCCCAGGAGGAGGGGCACCGCAGAGCGAAAGGTCATCAGACCCCCTTGGAAGAGTCCCTGAAGGTTGCTGATGACCAGGGTGGAAGACTGGACAACCGCCGTGAGTCCGGTCCCGGCCAGGACCCCTGTAAAGGGGTTCTCCTGAAAGCCTGTGAGAATTTCCTGGAAGGAGGGGCTTGCTGCCAGGGGTTCCATAGCCTGTCCCATAATCTCAAGTCCCAGAAAAAGGGCCCCGAAGCCGAAGACAGCCTGAGCCAGATAGGCCTGGCGGCGGTCCCGGATGAACATATAGGAGAGGCCCCCAAAGAAGATGATAGGCAGGGACAGGGCCTTGATATTCAGCCCCACAAGGAAGGCTGTAACGGTTGTCCCGATATTGGCGCCGATGATGATGGTCATGGCCTGACGGAAGGTCATTAGGCGGGCCCTGGCCAGGGAGATGGCCAGGGCGATGGTCCCTGAGGAGCTTTGGATGGCTACCGTCGCCAGGGCCCCTGTAAGGATGCCCCTGGCCTTGGTCCTGGTCTGATGTTTGATGAAGCCGCTGATCCGCACCCCGGCATATTTCTCCAGGCTGGAACCCACCCGTTTGATGCCATAAAGGAAAAGGCCCAGGCCTCCTGCCAGGGCTGCTGCCGTCTCCAGCATAGGGGCACCTCCTTCTTCCCTCATTTCCGTCCATTATATCTTCTGCCCAGATCCTTGTCCATAGGAAAAGGATGCCAGCAGGCATCCTTCTACAGGCTGGCTTCAGGGAGGATGCCCCTGTCCCGCAGCGAGCCATCCACAATCCCCTGGTAGATTTCTTCCATGCGCTCCCGGATTTCCACAGGGACCGCATCCTTGCCCATAGGATAGAAGGCTGAAGGGCGGATAACCCCCTCTTTGGCCCCTACCACCACCTGCTCTGCTTTGAATTCCTCGGCAAGGGCCTTGCCGACCCCGATCCGGACCATCTCCCCCACATCCTGAATGACGCTGAAGGGCACGGTGCCGGGAGCCACCTTATATTGATCCTCAATATATCCCACCGCAGAGATTCCCTTCTTCCTGGCTGCCTCAATGGTGCCCAGGGCGGCCTGCCCTGTGTTGGAACAGACCACATCCGCCTTTGCCCCAATCATTACCATTGCAGCCTCTGTGCCTTTGGCTATGTCTGTAAAACTATCAATGTATGCCCTGAGGACCGCTGTTCCGGGGCGGGCATAAAGGGCCCCGGCAGCAAATCCCTCCATAGCATCCTGAATGGGGGGGAGATTCTTGCCCCCGATCATGCCCACTGTTCCGGTCTTGGTGATAAGCCCGGCAAAGGCTCCGGCCAGGAAGCCTGTTTCCGAGGTGCGGGGCCGGACGTTGGACAGGTTAGGGTCCTGAGAGGACTGGCCATTGATGAGCACAAAGCGGAGAGAGGGATATTCCTGTGCTACAGCCTTTCCTGCTTCGCTGAAGTCTGCTGAGGCCAGGATGATGATTTTGAAGCCCTTGTCCGCATAGGTCTGCACAGCTTCTTCAACCTCCCCGGCCTGCAGGCTTTCCGAATAGGCACCCTCAAAGCCATACTCCTCCTGGGCCTTCAGAAAGCCCTTATAGGCAGAGGCATTCCAGCCTGCATCATTAATGCTCCCTGTGAGAAGCAGGGCCACCGGCTCGGGGCCCATCCCTCTCCCGGAAGTGCAGGAAGCAAAAAGAGGGCACAGGCCAAGGAGCAGGCACAGGCTCATCTTCCAGTATTTTCCTTTCATAAAGCCCTCCCTTCTCCACTGCCTCTTCTGCGGCAGCAGTCCGTCTATATTCTGATTGTATACCATGTACCCTGAAATTAATACCGCAAAGGATCTGTCAGGCTCACTACAATCCGGTAAAGGATATTCCGGAAGGTCTCACTCACCGTATCTCCATAGACAGCCACCCGGGCCCGGCGGGGATAATCCGTGATAATCCCATCCACCCCCAAGCGCCACATGGCCTGGATTTCCCGGGTGGAGTTGGCAGTCCAGGCATACAAGAGCTTCCCGCTCCCCCGGATATTCCCTGTCTGATCCAGGGTCAGGAAGGACTGGTTCACCACAAGGGCATCTGCATAGGAGATTTCATCATAGGGTCCGGCCACGGAGGTGGCGATGAGTCCCGAGATGATCTGCCCATCCTCCTTCCGGACCCGTTCCAGGGCTTCCTGGGAAAAGGAACTGATCATCACAGAAGAGGACATCCCCTCCTCCCGGACAATGCGCACCACAGCATCCGCCAGGAGAGCCTCTACGCCCTTCACCGGCTTCAGCTCGATCTTCAGGGCGATTTTCCCTTTGCACAGGCGCAGGACCTCCCGGAGGCTGGGCACCCCTTCCCCGGCAAAATCCGGAGAGAACCAGGAACCCGCATCCAGCAGGCTGATCTCCTCCTGGCTGAAATCCAGAATCCGGCCCCGGACCCCTGTGGTACGCTCCAGGCTCTGATCATGCATCAGGAAGACCTCCCCCTCCCGGGAGAGCTGGACATCCACCTCCACCCGGTCTGCATCAGCAGAAATGGCCGCTTTCACCGCAGCCAGGGTATTCTCCGGGGCGATGGCTGAGAAGCCCCTGTGGGCGATGATTTCAGGGTAGGCCGGGGTGAAGTAGGAGCCATAGCGGATGTATTCATTGGGCACCAGGGTGGGAGCCAGATAGCCTGCTCCCAGGATCCCTCCCAGAAGGAAGAGGGAAAGGAGGAAATAGGGAAAAGAGCGGCGCCTTGCCAAAGCCAGAACCCCTCTTCCCTCTTCCCCGGAGCAATAGTTATACAGCTGGACCCCGAAGAAGGAAATGAGGAGATTGAAAAAGAGGATGATGCCCATAGCCCCCAGGCCGCTGATCCGCTGGAGGATGGAGAGGGCCATTCCATAGACCCCCACTGTTGTTCCGTTATCCAGCTCTACATAAGTAACCAGTGCGGCAATCCCCAGAAAAAGAAGGAGCATGAAGAGGACCAGGAGGAAGGCGGAGGCCAGATAGTAGCCTGTATTCCGGAAGAACTTCCGGCGATACAGGGAAAAGCCCTCCGTCACTGCTCTGGCCAGGGGCTCCCCTTCCAGAATCACCCGGGGATAGGCGAAGAGGATCAAGGCATGGAAGGTCGCATAAGCCAGGGCCCCAAGGAGGGCCATGGGCAGTTCTACAGGCTGGAGCCGCTCCAGGCCCAGGCGCAAATAGAGGGAAAGGAGAAGGCCTGGGTTCACAGCCAGGGGCAGGAAGAAGAGCAGGATCTTTTCCAGGAGGGACTGGCGCTTCAGGCCCTGGAAGAGCCTTCTGGCGCTTTCCCCAGCCAGGCCCCGGAGGCTGGAGATTTCCGGCCGGGCCACCAGAAGGATCAGGGCAGCATAGCGATAGAGGGAGAAAAGGAACCAGATCCCCAGGAGGAAGAGGAGGGCCAGGAGTTCCGGCAGCCCGGACAGGAGCCCCTGGGCGAAGAGGCTGTCCAGGTGGGCAAAGCCCCCGGGGAGGATCCGTTCCAGAAGGTAGCCGGAAAAGGGAAGGAGGAGCAAGGCTACAGGAATCTCTAAGAGGACATGGAAAGCCAGGGCCAGGCCCAGGCTGGAGGAAAGGCTGCCCTTCATTTCCCTGAAAAAATGCCGGAATCCCCTCATACGCCTTCCCCTCCTTTCTCCATAATAAAAGGAAAAGCACCTCCTTGAGGTGCTTCCCTGGTTCCTGGTAGCGATGGCTGGAGTCGAACCAGCGACACCACGGGTATGAGCCGTGTGCTCTAACCACCTGAGCTACATCGCCACAGATACCTTAACATTTTATATAAAGAAAAACCCTTTTGTCAAGGGTTTAGCTCTTCTTCCTGCGTTTTTTGGATAAATCCTGGCTCCGTTTGGCATCGTGCTGGATTTCTTCGCTTTCCTTCAGGAACCTGGCCAAGCGGTCTTCAAAGGTCACAGGACCTGCAGGGACCTCTTCCCTGGCTTTCTGAGCCTTTGGGGGGAAAGATCTGGCCATAGGCCGGGGCATGGGAGGGCGGTCCTGGCTCTGAGCCCGTTTGATGGAAAGGACGACCTTGCCGCCATCTTCGATCTTCAGGACTTTCACAGTCACTGTATCTCCGACAGCATAGATATCCTTGATATCCTTCACATACTCATAAGAGATTTCAGAAATGTGCACCAGTCCGGTGACATTGTCTCCAAGCTTGACAAATGCGCCAAATGTGGTGATGCCTGTAATGACCCCTTCAAGAACCTGATCCTTCATTAATTCCATATTCTCTTCCGTCTTTCCTCTCTGCAATGCTCATAATGATTTTCCGAGAGCCCTAAGGGGCATCCTCAAGAACGATGACTTCTTCCCCGGGCTTCAGAAGGCCCAGGTTCTCCTTGGCTCTGGCTTCGATTTCCTCTTCGCTCAGGCCCTTTTCCTGCTGCTCCAGCAGGAGCTGCTTCTCATAGTACAGGTCTTCCACCTGGGATTCCAGCTGCTGGTTCTCCCGGAAGAGGACGACGCTCCGATACACGCTCTCCCCCAGCTGGAAGAGGACATAGAGGCCCAGCAGGCCCAGGGCGCCATACACCAGGAGAGACAGCGGGGATAGCCGCCTCTTCTTCCGGGGGGTCTTCCCTTTTTCCTTCTTAGCCGGGAGCTTCCGGGACCGGCTCGCCGTACCGGCTATGGCCATGGCTTTTCCCTCCTTTGTGCATACACTTTAATTATATCCATTCCACCTCTTAATGTCAAAAATCCCTTAATTTCAGGAGCTTCCTGCCATTTTCCCCCAGAACGGCCTCCAGCTCCTCCGGGGTCAGGCCGCTTGCAGCGAAATATTTCTCATAGCGCTTTACCGAAAGCAGAGGGAAATCGCTGCCGAAAAGGATCTTATCCAGAATCCCGATCTCCCGGAAGACCCGGAAGACAGCGCTATCGTAGAGATAGACCCCAGCCGCCGTGTCATACCAGACATTGGAAAGGCCCTGGCGCATTTCCTTCATCAGCTCATAGAAAGGCAGCCCTCCTCCGAAGTGGGCCAGCACCAGCTTGTTTTCGGGATAAGCCAGGGCGATCCCCCCTACTTCCCTGGGTGTCACCTCCACCTTCCCCACATAATCGTGGCCTACCGGCTCATTGCTATGGATGGCGATGGGCACATCCGCCTCCCGGGCCAGGCCCATGAGAAGGGACAGGTCTTCAGGGTTCCCAGGATCCACCCCCTGGCCTGTGAGGAACAGCTCCCCCACACCCAGAAGGCCCCCTTCCAGACAGCGCAGGAATTCTGCCTCCAGCCCCGGGGCTTTGGGAGAAAGGGCCATGAAGCCCAGGAGCTCCCCGGGATATTTCCCGGCCATCTCCATGGTGTAATCATTGACATAACGGCACAGGCCCTGATCCTGGAAGGAAAAGCCCGTGACCACAGCAGCCTGGAAGCCTCCCTGGCGGATATCCTCCACCACAGCTTCCCCATCTGCAAAACGATTGATAGGGCTCTCCGCCAAAAGGGCCCAGTAGGGCTCCTTACCGTAGAGCTTCCTATAGTCCCGGCTCAGTTCCGGGGGGGTGAGATGCACATGGAAATCCAGCTTCATGCGTCCTCCACCCTCTCCGTGGACAGCAGCTCATAAAGGCTGCCCACATCCTCTTTCTTCACAGTCTCCCGGATATCCGTCACCCGGACCCGGATCTTGCGGCTGCCGAAGCCGATTTCCAGGAGATCCCCTACCTTCACCTCATAGCTCCCCTTCACCGCCTTGCCTCCGGCCAGGATCTTCTGGCTGTCACAAAGCTCCTTGGCCACGCTGCGGCGCTTCACCAGCCTGGTCACTTTCAGATATTTATCGATTCTCATGAAGGCCTCCCCTCTGTCTCTTTTCATTGTACCCCAGAAAAGGGCAGAAAAAAAGAGCCGGAAGCATCCGGCTCTCTCAAGGTCATTGGGGTCTTACTTGATGATGTCTTTCAGGGCCTTTCCGGCTTTGAAAGCAGGTACTTTGGAGGCGGCGATTTCAAGAGTCGCCCCGGTTTTAGGGTTGTGTCCAGTTCTGGCTGCTCTGCTTCTCACTTCGAAGGTGCCAAAACCTACCAGCTGAACCTTCTCACCGCTTTTGAGGGCGTCAGTAATGGAGTCGATCACAGCAGCTACTGCCTTTTCTGCATCTTTTTTGGATAAACCTGCGCTAGCAGCCACGCTGCTGACCAATTCGCCTTTGTTCATTATTCAATTCCCTCCTTAGGATATTGTAATATACTACATTCTACACAATGAATCTGTAATATGCAAGTATTTTTTCTGTACGTTTACTGAAGGGTTTCGAAATCCGCCCCTTCTTCTCCCTCAGGATCCTGGGTTTTGAAGGTGAGCTTCCGCTCGATCTCCCCTTCTTCCATCAGCTTATCCAGGAAGGCCTGGTAAGCCTCTGTCCGGGCAGTGCCGTAGAGGGCTTCAATGATATACTCCCGTACCTCTTCATAGGTGGACAGGACATTCTCGGCCTTGATGATGTGGTAGCCGAATTCCGTCTTCACAGGGATCCGGGTAAATTCCCCTTTGCCCAGAACCACAGAAGCCGCTGTGAACTCTGCCACATAATCGCTCTTCTCCCGGCTGAAGAACCCGGAAAGGAGCCCCCCTCCCGATGCAGAAGCGGTATCATCGCTGTTTTCCTTGGCCAGGGCAGCAAAATCCTCCCCCTTCAGGAGGCGGAAAATCAGGGCATTGGCCTGGGCCTTGGCGGCTGCATCATCTGTATCATCATCCACAGCTACCAGGATATGCCTCACCTCTACCTGTCTGTATTTCCCGGGATCCTGGTCAAAGGCGGCGGAAATCTCCTCCTCCTTCAGCGGAACCGTCTCTTCAATTACAGCCTCATAAAGAATCTCCTCCTCCAGACTGTTCCGGATCAGGTTCCGGACAAAGTCTTCGGTATACCCATAAGCCTCCTTGAGCTGCTTGTAAAACTCCTTCTCATCGGTAAGGCCGTTGCTCTTGACGATTTCAGCGATATTCTCATCAATATCCTCCTCGCTGACTTCCAGACCCCGGCGCTCTACCTCCTGGCTGATGAGACGGGTATAGATGAGGCTCTCATAGATCCCCTCTCTGGCCGCATCATCCACATCTGCATCTTCCCCATAGAGGCCGTTCACCATGCTCACCAGTTCTGCTTCATAGATATTGTCTCCGTTCACCACAGCAATGATCTTGCCCTTCCGGTCGCAGGCGCTGAGGAACAGCCCTCCCAGAAGCAGGACCATGGCGGCCACAGTCATCCATTTGAATTTTTTCAATGAAAATCCTCCTTGTATGTTGTTCTCCCCCCATTATATCACAACATCCCCAGGGGAGGTGAAAGCCCTGTGAAAACTAACCCTTCAGGGCAGCCAGCTCCTTGAGGAAGAACTCCAGGAGATAGAGCTGGTTCTCCAAAAGCACCATGTCCCGGTCCCGGAAGAAGACCCGGCCCTTGAACTTCAGGCGGATGCGCTGAAGATCCTCCAGGGTATACCAGCCCTTCCGGGGGGTGAGGATGTATGTGTTCTTCTCCAGGCGCACCTTCTCCAGATGGCTGGCCTGGGCCAGAAGCCGGACCTCTCCCAGGCGGAAGAGATTCTCTGCCTCCCCCGGGAGCTTCCCGAAACGCTCCCGGACCTCCTCCAGTAGCAGGAGAAGCTCCTCGGTGTTCCCCAGGCTGGCCAGTTTCTTGTAGATCTCCGTCTTGGTCTCCACATCCCCCACATAGGAATCGGGAAGATAGGCTGGGAGGGAGAGGTCCAGCTCCACCCCACGGCGCTGGGACTCTTCTCCCCCTTCCCTGGCCAGACGGTTCACTTCATCCTCCAGAATCTTGCAGTACAGGTCGAAGCCCACTGTGAGCATATGGCCGTGCTGCTCCCGGCCCAGGAGATTCCCCGCACCCCGGATCTCCAGATCCAGCATGGCGATTTTAAAGCCGGAACCCAGCTCCGTCAGCTCCCGGATAGCCTTCAGGCGCTTCCTGGCATTCTCTGTCAGGGCCCTGGCCTTATGGAAGAGGAAATAGGCATAGGCCAGGCGGCTGCTCCGCCCCACCCGGCCCTTGAGCTGGTAGATCTGGGAAAGTCCCAGGCGGTCGGAATCCTCTACAATCAGGGTATTGGCATTGCGGATATCCAGGCCGTTTTCAATGATGGTTGTGCACAGGAGGAGGTCCACCTCCCCTTCCAGGAAGGCCATCATCCTGGCCTCCAGGGTCTTTTCATCCATCTGTCCATGGGCCATGGCAATCCGGGCTTCCGGAACCAGGCGGGTCAGCTGCCCATAGCGGGCTTCCATAGTCTCCACCCTGTTATACACGTAGAAGACCTGGCCCTCCCGCTTCAGCTCCTTGAGGATGGCCTTGCGGATGATGCTGTCCTCCTGTTCCAGAACATAGGTCTGGACAGGATGGCGTTCCTTAGGGGCCGTTTCGATGACGCTGAGATCCCTGGCCCCGGCCAGGGCCATGTGCAGGGTCCGGGGGATCGGTGTTGCAGAAAGGACCAGGCAGTCGATGCTGTGCTTCAGGTTTTTGATTTTTTCCTTATGAGCCACACCGAATTTCTGCTCCTCATCGATAACCAGAAGGCCCAGATCCCGGAAGGAGATATCCTTGGAGAGGATGCGGTGGGTCCCGATGAGGATATCTACAGTGCCATCCCCCAGGCCCCGGAGAACCTCCTGCTGCTCTTTGCGCCCTACAAAACGATTCAGCAGGCCGATACGGAAGGGCAGGCCTTCAAAGCGGGCGGCAAAGGTCCTGTAGTGCTGCTGGGAGAGGACGGTGGTGGGAGAGAGGACAGCAACCTGCTTCCCATCCATGACGGCCTTGAAGGCAGCCCGGAGGGCCACCTCTGTCTTACCATAGCCCACATCTCCGATGACCACCCGGTCCATGGGCTGGGGCTTCTCCATATCCTGCCGCACATCCTCGATGGCCTTGGCCTGATCCTCTGTTTCTACATAGGGGAAGCGGTCCGCAAACTCCTGATGGTCCGGTCCGTCCGGGGTATAGGGGTGGCCCTTGGCCAGCTTCCGCTGGCTGTAGAGGGCCAGAAGGTCCTTGGCGATCTCGCTTACAGAGATCCGCACCCGCTCCTTGGTCTTGCGCCACTCATTATTGCTGAGGTTGGAAAGCTTCGGGCGGTGTCCCTCTCCCCCGATATATTTCTCCACCACATCCATATTCTCTACAGGAAGGAAAAGCCTTCCGGTCCCGGCGAATTCCAGGTTGAGATAGTCCCGGACCTGGCCCAGGATCTCTTTGCTTTCCATCCCCTTGTAGAGGGCGATGCCGTATTCCTCATGAACCACATAATCCCCAGGCTTGATGTCGATGAAGGGATTGAGCTTCCGGGCTTTCTTCACCCCGGAAGCCTTCTTGGCCAGTCCGTAAATGTCCTTCTCCCCTATCAGGGCCACCCCTGGCTCCGGCAGGAGGAAGCTCTCCTCCAGGGATGCTGTGAGGACATGGAGATCTCCCTCCAGCTTCATGTCCCTGGCCAGCTTTGTCAGGCTGGCAGCTTTCTCCTGGGTGCTTCCCAGGAGCCAGAGGGAAACCCCTTCCTCCAGGAGCCTGCGGCTTTCCCGGAGGAAGGCGGTGAGATCATTCCGGAAAGGAGGGATGGCTTTGCGTCCATATTCCAGAGCCAGAGGGCCCTCTTCAAAGCGCTGGAATTCCGAAGTGTAGAAGACAGGCGTGCCAAAGCCCTCCTCCAGATAGGCCAGAGGGTGGAAGGCTTCCTTCTGGATAGGATGGATCAGGCCCTGGGCCTCTCCCTCCTTATAGTCCTCCTGGATTTCCTGCCAGTAGGCCCCGGCCCGGATCCGCAGGTCCCCATAGTCCCCCAGGACCAGGGCAGGAGGAGTGGGGAAATAGTCCTTGATCCCATAGATGCCACCAGCAAAGGCCGGGAAGAAGCGTTCGCTTTCCTCTCCGCTGATTCCCTGGGAAAGGAGGATCAGCTCTTCCTCCAGCAGGCTCCCCTTTCCCTCTTCCGGAAGGCTTTCCAGGAGAAGAGCTGCTCCCTTTTCCAGGCTCTCCGGCTCTGGCAGGAACTCTCCTGCAGGGGCCAGGGTGAAGGAGGGAAGTTCTGCCAGGGTGCGCTGTTCCTCCAGGTCGAAGACCTTGATCCGCTCCAGGGTATCCCCGAAGAAGTCCAGACGCAGGGGGTTCTCCTGGGCCACCGGAAAGAGATCCACAATATCCCCCCGGACCGCATACTGCCCCTGCAGCTCCAGGGTGGCTTCCTTCTCATAGCCCATGGCGGCCAGGGTGCCAAGGAGGGCCTCCCTGGAGAGTTCCATCCCCTCTGTGAGGGTCAGAAGCTTTCTCTGGAAATCCTCCGGGGCCCCATAGCGGTCCAGCCAGGCTTCTTCCCCCATGAGGAGGATGGAGATTTCTCCCAGGAGAAGCCGTTTCAGGATATCCAGACGCTTGTATGCATCCTCATGGCTGCGGACCATGGTGCGGTAGGGAAGAAGATCCCGTTTGGGGAGGAAGGCCGCCTCTTTCCCGATCCACTCCTTCAGAAGCAGAGAGAGGCGCTCTCCTTCTCCTTCCTCTTTCAGGACACACAAAGGACGCCCCAGGCGGGCCTGGAGCTCCAGATAAAAGAAGACCTCATCAGTAGGGGAAAGGCCGCTGACGCTGATCCTTCCTTCCCCCTGCCGGAGGGCTTCTTCAATCTCCATATAGATGGGGGCCTGCCCCAGTTTCTTCAGGAGCTCTTTCTTCATGAATTCCCTTCTGATTCAGCCTGCTTTCCGTTCATGCGGTTCATGGCCGCCTCGATCCCTTCCCGGAGGAAGATAGGGACCCCCTCCCTGTGGAGGGCGATGACCTTATCGATGAGGGCCCGCTCTTCCTTGCGGAAGATTCCCAGGACATAGTCCTTCCCCCGGTGGTGGACATCTCCTTTGCCGATACCGATCTTCAGCCTGGGGATCTCCTGAGTCCCCAGCTTCTCAATGATATCCGCCATGCCCTTCTGGCCTCCGGAAGAGCCTTTCTTCCGCCAGCGCACTTCCCCTGCCGGGAGGTCCATATCGTCATAGACCACCAGGATATCCTCTGGCCACACCTTATAGTAGGCGGCCAGAGCCTGGACAGCAGAGCCGCTGTCATTCATATAGGTGGAGGGCATGAGGAAGAGGGCTGTCTCCCCTTCAAGCTGGGCCTTGGCCACCCTGCCCCGGAAGGCAGGCTCCTCCCGGAAATCCAGCTTCAGCTCTTCCCGAAGGGCCTCCAGAAAGAGGAAGCCTGCATTATGCCTGGTATCCCTGTATTCCTTCCCGATATTCCCCAGACCCACAATCATCTTCATCTGCTGTCTGACTCCCTGCCTGCCTACTTGATCAGCAGGCTGACGCTTTGATCCTCATGGATGCTGCGGATGGCCTGGGCCAGGAAGGGGGCTACAGATAGGACCTTGATTTTGGGGCTGAGCTTTTCAGGAGGAAGCTTGATGGTATTCGTCACCACCACTTCTGTCAGAACAGAGCTTTCGATCCGCTCGATGGCAGGGCCGGAGAGGACAGGGTGGGTGCAGCAGGCCCGGACGGCTTTGGCTCCGAACTTCATCAGGAGTTCCGCCCCTTTGGTGATGGTCCCTGCAGTATCGATCATATCATCCACCAGGATGCAGTCCTTGCCTTCCACATCCCCAAGGACATTGAGGACTTCAGAAACATTAGCCCGGGGCCGGCGCTTCTCGATAATGGCGAATTCCGCATTGATGCGGTTGGCCAGATCCCTGGCCCGGGTCACGCCTCCCAGATCCGGGGAGACCACGCAGAGATTCTCGATATTCAGATTGCGATAGTACTGGGCCAGAATGGGGGCTCCAGGGAGGTGATCGAAGGGGATGTCAAAGAAGCCCTGAATCGCTCCGGCATGAAGATCCATGGACAGGACCCTGCGGCAGCCGGCAGCCACAATGAGGTTGGCGACCAGTTTGGCTGTGATGGGGTCTCTGGCCTTGGATTTCCGCTCCTGGCGGGCATAGCCGTAATATGGGATGACAGCGGTAATGCGCCGGGCTGAAGCCCTGCGTACCGCATCGATGAGGATGAGGAGCTCCATGAGGTTCTCATTCACCGGCTGGGAGGTGGGCTGGATGATGTAAACATCCGCTCCCCGGACGCTTTCATTGATCTGCAGGCTGGTCTCTCCATCGCTGAAGCAGCTGACCACTGCATCCCCTACAGGAAGCCCAAGCTCCCTGGCGATTTCCTCCGCCAGCTGCGGGTTGGCATTCCCTGTAAAGATTTTGACCTGTCCCTCCCGGTCCATGAATCCTTCCTGATTAATCATCCTTCTTGCTCCTCCCTTTCCAGTTGAGTACAGTATGCTGCTTGCTCCGTTCCAGTCCCAGGGCTCCCGGAGGAACATCCTGGGTAATGGTGGAGCCAGCCCCGATATAGGCTTCATGGCCAATGGTTACCGGGGCTACCAGATTGGTGTTGCTGCCGATGAAGGCACCATCTTCAATCACAGTCATATGTTTATTCACCCCGTCATAGTTGCAGGTGATGGTCCCGGCCCCGATATTCACACCGGCGCCTATCTGGCTATCCCCGATATAGCTGTGATGGGGGATTTTGGACTTCTTGCCTACATGGGCCTTTTTCAGTTCTACAAAGTCCCCGACCTTCACCCCTTCCGCCAGCTCGTTTCCGGGGCGGAGATAGGCAAAGGGTCCGATTTTGCAGCCTTCTCCCAGGCTGCTTTCCAGGATAATGGAGTTCATCACCACCGTGCCGGGGCCGATGATGCTGTCCCGGATGATGGAACCAGCCCCGATTTCCGCCTCATCCCCGATCCGGGTCTTCCCGGAGAGGGTGACATTGGGCCCCAGGACCACATCCTCCCCAAGAACTACATCCTTATCGATATAGGTGGTGGCGGCATCCTCCATGGTCACCCCTCTGCTCATCCAGAAGTCATTGACAGACTTCCGCAGGAAGCGTCCGGCTTCCTCCAGCTGGATGCGGTTGTTGATTCCAAGGATCTCCCGGGCTTCTGAAGTCTGGTAGATCCCCACCTTGACGCCCTTCTTCCGGAGGATCTCCAGGGTGTCTGTGAGGTAGTATTCCCCCTGGATATTGTCATTACGGAGTTCCAGGAGGGCATCCTCCAGGAGGTCCCGGCGGAAGATATAGGTTCCGGAATTGATCTCGCATATATTCCTTTCCAGTGGGGTGGCGTCCTTCTCCTCTACAATCCGGGAAAGGGAGCCATCCCCCTCCCGGATGATCCGGCCATAGCCTGCAGGATCAGGGAGGACAGCTGTCAGGACCAGAGCCCCATAGCCGTCAGAAACAAACTGGTCCCGCATGGCCTGAAGGGTGGAGCCCTGGATCAGCGGGGCATCTCCGCAGAGGATGAAGACAGCTTCTTCCTGGGTGAGGGCGGGAAGGGCGACCTTCACGGCATCCCCGGTACCCAGCTGTTCCTTCTGGACCCTGTAATGAAGGCCCTCACCGAAGTATTCCCGGACCTCTTCCCCCCCATGGCCGATGACCACCACAGGCTTCATATCGATTTCCCGGGCAGCGCTGTCCAGGACATAGGACAAAATGGGCTTATTGAGAATGCGATGCAGGACCTTGGGATGCCTGGAATGCATCCGGGTCCCTTTTCCTGCTGCCAGTATGATGGCTCCTGTCTTCATTCCTCATCCTCCTTATCATCAACAATGGTTACGGCATCCGCCCCGAATAGGCTGCGTACCAGATCTCCGGGACGCTCTTTTTCCGGTTCTGCTTCTTCCTCTCCCCGGATCTCAAGGCGAAGCTTCCGACCGGCCACCTGGCGCAGGACTTCTTCCGCTTCTTTCAGGTTGTTAGGCATCTCAGCCCGCTCCTTGTGGAAGGCGTACTTGCTGCTGAAGCGCACCCGGAAGGCATTGCCTTCCACTTCCGTGCCTTCCCCTTCCTTCAGATAGGCATGGAGGCTTTTGTTCCGGGCTTCCATGGCTTCCATGAAGGCCGCCCAGAGGGCTCCTGCGCCTGGTATGGGGGCTGCTGCAGGCGCCTCCTGG
>CAYMDI010000003.1:0-32727 GCA_964389165.1 uncultured Eubacteriales bacterium
CCTACAAAACTACACTACTCTCAAACGAATAGTGTCTGAGAACCTCAGCATCAATGGTCTTATAACCCTACAAAACTACACTACTCTCAAACGGAGGAAAACAAATGACAGCAGAAGAATTAGTCTTATAACCCTACAAAACTACACTACTCTCAAACCCGTTTCCTTCTTTATACTTCATAGTTTCCGTCTTATAACCCTACAAAACTACACTACTCTCAAACTTTTACAGTGATCTTAACTTTTAGATTGGTGTCTTATAACCCTACAAAACTACACTACTCTCAAACATATTAATTAAAGAAGTTAACATTGGAACAGTCTTATAACCCTACAAAACTACACTACTCTCAAACGTCTTGTGGTGGATCTCCTGAGTCAGGACAGTCTTATAACCCTACAAAACTACACTACTCTCAAACACACGATGAACAAGAACTACCAAAGCATCAGTCTTATAACCCTACAAAACTACACTACTCTCAAACCTCAAATTCTAATACAGAACTACATAGATTTGAGAAACGTGCCACTACAACACAAGTGCAAATGCAGGTAAGACCCTCTAAAAGACCTCACACAAATCATCATCAATGATAGTGAAGTTTATGCCATTATACCCCTCTGGCACAGTATGTTCAAGGAGCAAGATGGAATAACCCTCATACCGGATGTTTTCAAGCAGCAAATCCCAATCTTCCTTAGACAGGATTGGCAATAGATGAACAAAGATACATAAGGAAACATGAGCAAACTCCCGCATAATCCTGAAATAGGAGAGAAGCTTTTCCGGAAAGGACAAACCCACCTCATCAAACTGCACCCCAGCCAGCTTGAACAATCCGGCAGCATCAATCTCAGAACTGACTATCAACGTTGAGTCAAAATCCAGAACCAGATCATTCAGATACTTCTGAACCAGGGAAATAACTTCTGCAGTCTGCATGTATGAACTCTCGTCCATAGCTGCTGCCTGAAGACGCTTATACACTTCAGTCAGTATTTTACGCTGGTTCAAATCCAATCTGAAGCAATCCGTTACCAGGATTGCAGTCTTATCTAATTGAACCTCCTTTACTCCCTGAGAAAGGATGAACTTCCCAGGCTGACCGGATAGCTGGTCAGAAATATCTGTAATGAACTGAAAAAGCTCCTTGGGATTTTCAACAATGAGCCCCTGAACAGGATGAGCATCAAAATCCAAAGTGAATGTATGATCTTCATGTACCAGCTTCATAATATCACGATCCTCTTATCATCATCCAAGACCTCAGAATGCTTTTCTCCCAACACGAATTCAATTCTCGAAAACTGATTCTCAGTAATCACCATCATCTGAATCAGCCCCTCTTCAGGCTTGTTCCTTCTTACATGATTCATCATTGCTGAAGCAGCGGTTAGATTCAATGCAAGCTTGGTGTATATGGACTTCTGCATCATGATAAAACCGCTTTTTATCAGGAACTTTCTGAAACTAGTATATGCTCTGCGCTCTACGCTGGTTTCCATCGGCAGATCAAAGAATACAACCACTCTCATAAATCTATAGTTAATCATAGAGCCGGACTTTTTCCAGATCCTCATCCGTCAGTGCATCCATGATGCTCTTGGTATAGATGCGGATGGCATTCAGCACGGTCTGTTTGCTGTTTTCAATGCTCACTGCTTCATTCAGAAATTCCAGCACCTGGTATTTCTCCTCATGGCCGAATTCTTCCATTTCCAGCTGCCGGACGGTCCTGTCAACAATGGGCCTGAAGGGCTCCGTGAGATCAGAGGATAGATTGTATGGATTAAAGATATTGTCATGAAAAATCCCGATTTGGGTCAGATAGCCATTTGCTGCAATCTCCCGGTTAAAGCCAGACAGCAAAACTGCATACCCATAATTCAGCGCTGCATTGATGGAATTCTCAAGCCCCCTGGAGAATTCCATGCCAAAGAGGCTATTGAAGTATACCTTAGCAGCATGACCCTCTCGGTTCGAACTGTCCCCTGGCTCTACCTCTAAAATATACCTGTCCAGCATCAGGTATTCTTCCTTCCCCAATTCCTTCAAAAGTTTGCTTTGCTGCCGGATCTTCTCTCTGACAATCAGAGTCCAGATTTCAGTTTTGATTTCCTTATCCCATTTTATCTGCTGCCTTATTTTCGCACTGGTATCATGGCTTCCATAATAGGGAATAAGCTCTGAAACGGGGCTTCTCTTCTCATCGCAGAAGATGACCTTGA
Source organism: uncultured Eubacteriales bacterium (assembly GCA_964389165.1). Classification (GTDB taxonomy): domain Bacteria; phylum Bacillota; class TC1; order TC1; family TC1; genus CAYMDI01. The sequence goes on from CAYMDI010000003.1 coordinate 2,233, forward strand.
CTTTCCTCTTCATCAGCTCACACAAGAGGCTGGCTGTCAGAGAGACTCCTGTTGATTCCACAATCAGCAATGCTATTTCGGAGAGGTGAACCTTTGTGATGCTTTCCTGACGGATTACCAGATAGCCCAGCTTCAGCTCCAGCTTTGCTCTGTTTGCAACAACTACCGTTCGCCAGCTCATACTTCTAGGAAGTCTATGGTTTCTTCAAAAAGCCCTGTCGGGGATTGGTTGATGATTTTCACGCTATCGTATCCTGATATCTTTGCATTGATTGATAAATTTCCTGCTTGGGAACCTTTACCGATAAGGGAAAGGTCAGAGGACATGCGATTGCAGCGGAAGAGCTTTAATACCTCTAATAAAACAACCGTCTGCTCCTCAACAGGCAGAAGAAGAAACTTCTCTCTTTGCTCACTAAGGTCTGTTCCCTGCTTTTTCAGTTTCCTGCTATAGATTGAAGTCAACAGCTTGTTGATGAACAGATCATAAAGAGCAAGATTCTTATCTACTGTAAGACCATCGTAAGGGGTTACCGTCAGGTGGTTTCCCTTGTTGACTTTCCTGAATTCCTTATCCCTTTCATTGAATTTCACCAATTGCTTAATGTAGCTTTGCCATGATTCTTCTAGGACCAGCTGGTGAGCATGACTGAGAACAAAGGAGTTTCCAGTTTTACCACTGATGTGCATGCGGAAGCCATCTACCTCCAACAATGCTTTAATCTTGATTTTTGGATAAATAATCGTTGGATCTTTCATACCTTCCAGTTTGCAGTATTCTGCCTTTTCCTCATTGGATTGGAGTTTGTTTGCAAGGTGGATCGGAATATCCTTCAAGGTACGGATTCTGTTCCCCTTATTATCCGTATGCTCCACAAGGACATAATATGCACCCTTGACCTTGTTGTAGCCCCCATACTTCTCAATAGGCAGGCCAGCCTTAATAGGAAGCTGTCCCAAGCCCTTCTTCATCAGCATCACATCGAAGAGCTGACCCTTTTCCGTATAGGAATACCTGGTGAAGAGGATATTGTTTTTCGCCAAGGTCTTCAGAACCGAATTCCTAGTCTTGTTCCCCCCACGCTCCCAAGCGATGACATTGCCACGGATCACATCCCTACTTAGAATAATCTCAAGCTTCAGGGAATATGGATCCCCTTTTTTCTTCACATCAGCAATAAAATTATATGGGTTGTCTGTAAACCGGGTATGATGGACATTCCCAGCTACAATATTCAGGTAGGCATCTTTGGCATGATGATAATCATTAACCTCCCTGGACTTCACATGACCCAGATACCTTCTGAAATCCGAAACAAGTCCTGCCTTGACATAAATAATCTTCGAGGCCGGGTACACCCGCTGTAGGATCTCTGCCACAGCCTTTGTGGATTGTCTGGTTTCCACCAGCTGGCGGGCGATAAACTCAGCCAGCTCACCATCCGAGAAGGGTGTGCTTCTTGTCAGGCGCTCATACTTTTTCTTTTCCAGAAAGCCTTGCTGGAGGAGCATCTGCCAGAAAGGCTTCATTCTGTCCCGTACCGACTTATCAATGGGATAGCGGTCAGACTTCTCCATATTGCTGTTCCGGTCCACCAGAACCCGGTTCATAAGGCTGTCATCCTTCACCTTGGACTGAGGGTGTATATGGTCAACATCATACAGCGTTTCGTTATAAATCTGTCCCAGATCAATAGGATTCCCCGTATACATGCAGCGTCCCATCTGCATGTAATAGAAATAGAGCCTGTCGCTTCGGAAGCGGTTTTCAGGAATGGCAGAGATTTCCCCAAACCAGTCCCTCTCCTCCTTTTTCAAAGACTTGTAGAGTTCAAGGATAGTTCCTTTCCTGGATACAGTTCGCTTCTTCTCAGCGGGCCCCCTGGCCATTTCAATAAATACCCGCTTGGGCTCATGCCCCATGATTTTATGGAGTTCTCTGACAATCGTCAGGGTCTGCCAGATCTGACGCTTTACAGGGGGGCTCACATACAGCTCATCAACAGATTCATAGGTAATCTTATCCAAACCCCCAAAGCTATTGTTATGATTCTCTATCACATGGGTGAAACCATATTCCCTGCTAAGGAGTTCCATCAGGTTCTTGTCCATATTCCAGAGGGATTCAATGATCGTATCTCCCACCTCCCCTGTCTTGGTGTTTACATCACGAATCCCCTGAAGGAACTTTTCTGAAAGCCGGCCCCATCCGCTATACCGGAGGGAAGAGACCTTCTTCATTTCCTCATCTGTGAGATTATATTTTTCCGCAATCTTCCGGCGCAGGATGCTTTTCGCCTCACCAAAGAGCACAATCCACCGGATGATATCCTCGTACATTCCTTCATTCCCCTGGATATTTCCAAAGATCCTCCTCATGTCCAGATGAGGCTTCAGGGTGCTCTGAAAGTCTCCATCAATCCCTGAGATCACACCTTGGACATTGATGGTCCGCAGATATTCTCTGAATTTTTTCATTGTAACACGTGGAACTGTCAGGAAGAGCTCCTGATAAGCCCGCTGCTTCACATCCACAGGGAGCCTGATACCATCTATCCGGATATTGTTCAATTCATTGAGTACCATATACCGGCTGTAAAGGAGAGACTGCTTAGGAAGGACATCCTCTCCTCGCAGATAAGTGCATTTACTGGTCATCCGCCGGATGAAAACCTCAGCACTAGCAGAAAGATCGATTTTCTTCTCGAAGTTCCAGGGCCTGACAGCCCCCTCTTCCCGGCGGATGACCCAGCCTTTGCTGTTCTCCCCTTTGGTGTTCAAAGGCCCTACATAATAGGGGATGCGGAAGGAGAGAAGCATCTTCACTTTATCCGCTATAGAATAACCGTCAGCACCAACCTCCCTTAAAAAAGCATGGTGTTTCATCCCATTGCTGAGAATCCCTTCCAGTTCAGCAGCATGGAGCTGATAGGGGATGACTGCATTTTCCTTAGAAATGATCTTTGGCATAAAATCCGCTTTCCCACTGGCAGTTCTGTCAAGGACCTCCTGGAGTTCTTCATCCTCAGTGCTAACCTTAGAAAGAAGATCTCTGATGTATTTGTTGAACTCCTCCTGGCTGCAGCTTTTGGACTGCAAGGGAATCTTCCTTCCATTTTTGGCACAGTAACCCACATAAGAGGGGTAGTTCCCTGATTTATCCGGATTGGAAAAGACTTCCTTATATTGATCTGGAAGATACCTGCGAATGACCCTCTTCAGCAATGCCAGGTCATTCTTATGCCTGTCATATACCCTGATTTTGGCTTCTGAAACGCTGTGGCTGTCTCCGATAATGGTTGAAAGCCTTCCCCAGTCATAAATCACCTTTAGCTTTTCAAACAGATAAAGATCCTCTCCCAGCTTCTCTTCCAGCTGGTCCTTGGCTTCTTCATAATCCAGGGCTGCAAAGGAGACCTTGTTATTCTCTTCCTCCTCCAGCTCCGGCTTATCAAAAAGGCTGCTTAGGGTAAAGGTCTTCCCAGCCAGAGCCCCGGCTATTGCAGTATGTTGAGAATTCTTCTTGTCTGCCCCGATGGCCTTTTCCAGAGCCTGGGCTTTATCCCGGACTCCCATTTCCCTATCTGACATGATTCCTGGAATATCCTCAGAACCCAGCTGGAGATCCACCCCATAGGCATCAAGCCATTCAATTTGCGCTGAAAGGAGGAGCTCCCGGACAGAACTCTCTTCGGACAAACTCTTCACATCCCCTTCAAACAGGAAATGCCCCCTGTTTTTCAGGATATGATGGATCCCCAGATATAGCAGACGAACATCCGTCTTCTCCGTAGTTTCCATGAGATGCTTCCGCAAATGGTAGATTGTCGGAAATTTCTGATAGTAGTCCTTGTCCTTAAAACTTCTGTCAAAAAAGATAGTCTGCTGATTTCCTGCAGTCCGGTCTTCCAGATGGAGGCGGCTTTCTCTCAGACGGAGGAAAAACTGGGGATCAGCTTTCTCGATTTCGGGCCCGAAAAGCTCCTGGAGGAGCGCAAGTCTCTGATGCCGGCGTTCCAGGCGCCTTCGCTGGATCCGGAACTGGCGTCTGCTCTGGGCAGGAGTGGCCTCATCAAAGGCCCGGAAGCCCCACATGCTCTTTCCATTGAATTTCTGTACCTGATAGGATAGATCCGTCACAGCCCAGCCGATAGAATCCGTTCCGATATCCAGCCCCAGGTAATATTCGCCAAATTCCTTTTTCCCCATTGACTAATCCTCCTGTCTGATATATTATTATGTTGTCTTATAACCCTATGAGACTACACTACAAGTTCAAATAAAGATTCATCCAAATCGCCCGCAAGGGCTTCACACTGTGTGAACATGAAACCTGCTCTGCAGGTTTTTTTGTTTGCCCTCCTCCAAATGTAGGAACTACAACTATTAAACTAATAACATAATCAGTATCCAATTATCTGTACTCACTTTATTTTACATTATTTTTACAAGTATATCATGTATAACAGATAAACAATAGCAAAAAAGAGATGCTCATTGTGAGCATCTCTTATACATTCTCTTTTATTGGATGATTCCCGCCCCGATGAGCCCCAGAAGGAGCCCCCCCAGAAGGAGCCTGTACCAGACGAAAACCCGGAAACGGTGCCGGGAGATGAAAGAGAGGAAAGGACCCACTACCCCATAAGCAACCAGGAAGGATACCAGGAAGCCCAAGGCCAGGGCCGCCCCCTCCCAGAGGCTGCCAATGACCAGGTCCGAAGCCTCAAAGACAAAGGCCCCTGCCATAACAGGAATGGCCATGAAGAAAGAAAGCTCCGCTGCCAGCCGGGGGGATAGTCCCAGGAAGAGGCCCCCGCTGATGGTGCTGCCGCTGCGGCTCATTCCCGGAATCAGGGCCAGGCACTGGAAGATCCCTACAGAAAGAGACTCCCGCCAGGTGAGGGCATCCAGATCATCTTTGAGGGCAAGCTTGCGCCTCTCTGAGGCCAGCTCCCCGGCCAGAAGGAGGAAGGCCCCCAGAATCAGGGAGGCCCCCACCACCAGGATGCTGCTGAAGAGCCCCTTGATAAAGCTTTCCAGCAGGACAGCCGCCACCAGGGAAGGGGCCACAGCAATGAGGATATGCAGGAACAGGCTGCGGCCCCACTGGCCCCGGCCCAGATGCCGGAAGGCCTGGAAGATCTTTTCCCTGTAATAGGCCACCACAGCCAGAATGGCCCCCAGCTGGATCATGATCTGGAAACTGGTGGCAAAGGACCCTTCAAAGTCCAGAAGCTGTCCGAAAAGGATCAGATGCCCTGTGCTGGATACAGGGAGGAACTCTGTAAGGCCTTCCACGATCCCCAGGATCACCACCTTGATTAGCAGGAGGAAACCTGTCATACCTGAACTCCTTCCTTCCCGGGGATATTAAATAACCGCCGGAGATTTTCAGCTGCAGCCTCCCCCACCGCTTCTCCCCGGATCTCCCGGATCCGGGCCTCAATGAGGGGGAGGTAGGAGGGGAGGTTCCCCTTGCCCCTGTGAGGATGAGGGGTGAGATAGGGGCTGTCCGTTTCAATGAGGAGAGAAGACAGAGGAACCCGGGCCGCAACCTCAACAGGATCCTTGGCATTCTTAAAGGTCACAGGCCCTCCCAGGGAAATGAGGAAGCCCAGTTCCCGGATTACCCGGAGGGCTGCTTCCCCGGCACCCTGGAAGCAGTGAAAGACCCCCTGAAGCCCCTGCCCCTCTTCCTTGAGGATCTCCAGAGTCTCCTGATAGGCATCCCGGGCATGGATCACTACAGGAACCCCAAACTCCCGGGCCAGGGCCAGCTGGCCTCGGAAGGCCTCCCGCTGGATCTCCCTGGGGCTGTTGTCATAGTGGTAATCCAGGCCGATCTCCCCAAGGCCCACGACCCCGGGAGCGGAGAGGAGCTCCCGGAGGATTTCTGCCGCTTCAGGGCCCCAGGTTCCTGCCTCATGGGGATGGATCCCCACCACGGCATAAAGATTGGAATACTGGGCAGCCAGCCTGGCCGCTTCCTGACTGGAGGCCAGATCATAGCCAGGAACAATCGCCCCCTCCACCCCGGCTTCCTTCATGGAAGCCAGGATCTCCGGGAGGCGGGGCAGCAGCTCCGGATCATTGAGATGGGCATGGGAATCCCACATCAGCTGATCGCCGCCCCTTCCTCCAGCTCCCCGTCCGGGGTCAGGAGGCGCAGGCTGCCATCCTCCCCTTTGGCCGCCAGAAGCATGCCCTGGGAAAGGATGCCCCGGAGCTTGGCGGGCTTCAGATTGTACGCCACTACCACAAGCTTCCCGGGCAGGCTCTCAGGAGCATAGGCGGAAGCGATCCCTGCTACAATGGTCCGCACTTCTTCCGGACCCACCTTCACAGAAAGCTGCAGGAGCTTATCCGCCTTCTCCACTTTCCGGGCTTCCAGGATCCGCCCCACCTTCAGCTGCACTTTGGCAAAGTCCTCGATGCCGATGAGCCCCGCTGCTTCGTCCTGGTCCTTGTTTTCTGTCTTCTCCTTTGCCTGCTTTTCCTTTTTGGGTTTCTCGGCAGCCGGCTCTCCTTCTTCAGGCAGAGCCAGGGAAGCCAGATCGATCCTCGGGAAGAGGGCAGGGCCCTTGGCCACCTGATGGGCGCCGTAAAGGGCTCCGAAGGACAGGCTTTCTGCAGCGAACCATTCTGCTGAAAGGCCCAGCTGCTCCCGGACCTTGGCTGCGGATTCCACAAGCACCGGGGAGAGCATGATGGTAGACAGGCGCAGGACCTCCACCAGCTGGTACATCACACACTGAAGCCGGGCCGTGTTTCCCTCCTTTACAAGATTCCAGGGAGCCTCCTCCTCAATGAACTTGTTCCCCCGGCCGATGAGGCGGAAGACAGCCTGGAGGGCCGCTCCGAATTCCAGTCGGTCCATATGGGACTTGTAATCCGCAACCACTTCCTGTGAGAGGGAAAGGAATTCAGGATCCAGGACCTCCGGCTTGAAGGGGATGGTTCCTTCGAAATATTTTTCGATCATGGAAACAGTCCGGCTCAGGAGGTTTCCATAATCATTGGCCAGATCCATATTAATCCGGGAAACCAGGGCCTCCTCGGAGTAGTAATAGTCAGAGCCCACAGGCATCTCCCGGAGAAGGAAATAGCGGAGGCTGTCTGCCCCATATTTATCAATGAGGACCATGGGATCCACCACATTCCCCACAGACTTGCTCATCTTCCCTCCACCGGAGAGGAGCCAGCCATGACCGAAGACCGTGGTGGGAAGCTTGATTCCCGCGGCCATGAGGATAATAGGCCAGATTACCGTATGGAAGCGGATAATATCCTTCCCCACCAGATGGACAATCTCCTCATTCTCCTTCCAGTACTTCTCATAGAGGGGGCCCTCATGGAGCCAGTCCAGGGCAGAGATATAGTTGGTGAGAGCATCAAACCATACATAAATCACATGGCCCGGATCTGTCTTGATGGGAATCCCCCAGTTGAAAGTGGTCCGGGAGATGGAAAGGTCTTCCAGGCCGGATCTGATGAAGCTGATCATCTCATTGCGCCGGCTCTCCGGGCGGATGAAGTGGGGATGGGCCTCGATATGGGCCAGAAGCTGGTCCGCATATTTGCTCATGCGGAAGAAATAGCTTTCCTCCTGGAGGATATCCACTTCCTTCCCGCAGTCCGGGCATTTCCCCTCATCCAGCTGGAACTGGGTATAGAAGGTCTCACAGGAAGTGCAGTAGTAGCCCTGGTAATGCCCCTTATAGATGTCCCCTTGGTCATAGATCTTCTGGAACAGGGCCTGAACCGTCTCATAGTGCCGGGGCTCTGTGGTGCGGATAAACTGGCTGTAATCGATATGCAGCTTCTCCCAGAGGGCCTTGAAGCCTGCTACGATGCGGTCTGTATAGGCCAGCGGGGTGAGGCCTGCATCCGCTGCAGCCTGCTGGATCTTCTGCCCATGCTCATCGGAACCTGTGAGGAAATAGGCGTCATAACCCATCATCCCCTTGTACCGGGTGATGGTATCGGCCATGGTGGTGGTCAGGGTGTGCCCGATATGCAGGTTGGCACTGGGGTAATAGATCGGTGTGCTGACATAAAAACGCTTCTTTTCCATTTATTCCTTCTCCTTGTTTCCCATGATATATTCATATAGCCTGTTCTTGGAGACCTTCCATTCCTGGGCGATGGCCCGGAGGGCATCCCGGGAGCTCATCCCTTCTGCCACAAGGCGATGGTAGGCTTCCTCCTGAAGTTCCAGAGAGGGTTCTGCCCCTACCCGGCTCCCTCCTTCTACCAGCAGGACCATCTCCCCCTTCAGAGGCTTTTCCATAGCCCCGGAAAGGAGCTCCTCCAGGGTTCCCCGGCGGACCTCTTCATAGAATTTGGTGAGTTCCCGGGCGATGGCAGCCTCCCTGTTTCCCAGGACCTCCCGGATCAGAGCCAGATCCTTCTGGGCCCCATGGGGGGTGATGTAGAAGATCAGCGTGGCGGGGATATCCTTCACTTCCTCCAGGACCTCCCGGCGGTCCTTCTCCCGGCCCTTGGGCAGGAAGCCCTGGAAGAAGAAGCGGCCTGCAGGAAGGCCTGAAACCACAAGCCCTGCCACTGCAGCGCTGGGTCCGGGGATTACGATTGGCGCCAGGCCCCGACGGTAAGCCTCCCGGACCAGAATCTCTCCGGGATCACTGATCCCGGGCATTCCTGCATCGCTTACCAGGACCACCTTCAGCCCGGCTTCCACCAGGTCCAGGAGCTCCTCCTTCTTCTCCTCCTCCGTATGGCGCTCATAACGGACAAGCTTTTTGCGAAGGTTCAGATGATGGAGGAGCTTCAGGGTCTCCCGGGTATCCTCGCAGGCAATGACATCCGCCTCTTCCAGAATCCGTACAGCCCGGTAGCTCAGATCTTCCAGATTGCCGATGGGTGTCCCCAGGAGGAACAGGGCCCCTCCCCGGTCTTCTCTTACCATGGGATCACATCCTCTCCGTAAAGACGGTCTGTTTCAGGGGAAGGGGTCTCGCCCTCTTCGTAGACGATGAAGGGGGAAAGGAGGGCAAGGCCCCCTCGGTGCCCCTTCTTCCCTGCCACCAGGACCACTTCTGCTTCCAGTTCCCGTCTGGGATGGACGGCCTTCAGGGCAAAGGGAGGGATCCGGTGCTGTTCCATGAGAGCCAGAAGCTCTCCCAGACGCTGGGCCGGGTAAATGAGATAGAGGAAGCCCCCTGGGGCCAGGAGGGTGGCAGCCTTGGCTACCAAGGTCTCCATAGAGGCATGGATCTCATGCCGGGCAATGGCCAGGCTCTTGTTCCGGGAGACGCTCCCCCCTTTGAAAAAGGGAGGGTTGCTGACAATGAGGTCATAGCAGCCCCGCCCTTTCAGATCATGGTAATCCCCTTGGATCAGCGCCACCTCCTGGCCATGGAGGGCGAAATTCTCCCTGGCAATGGCCCAGAGCTCCTCCTGGATTTCCACAGCGCTGTACTGATATCCAGGAAAGCGCTTGGAAAGGAGAAGGGTGATGATCCCAGAGCCCGTCCCGATATCCAGGCATCGGATCGCCGCCCCCCGGCGGCCCTTCTGTTCCCGGACAAAGCCCGCCAGAAGCAGGGCATCCATGCTATAGCGATAGCCCTCTACAGGCTGGTAGAAAGGATAGCGGGTCAGGAGCTCCTCACGGACCTTCTCCATCTTCCCTACTCCGTCCTGTCAATGACATTAAGGCAGAAGAGGCAGTCCTCCTCCCGGATCCCCCCGAAGCTGCCATGGCAGATATGGAAGCCCTGCTCATACAGCTTGATGAGATTGCCCGCTCCCTGGGAACGGTCCTCCTTCTGAAGGAAATGGGAAAGCTGCTCGTTCTTGCGCTCCAGTATGGCCAGCTGGCTCCGGAGCTCCTCTACATCCTTCAGAAGCTCCTTCAGGTGCTGGCTGATGCCCTCAATTTGATCTGCGATCTTCACTAGGCGCACCCTCTTTCTTTACAGCCTTGGCTTCACCCTTCCCCTGGACCTGGAATTCGATATCCCCCAGAGGGAACTTCCCATAGCCGCCATCGGGGAAGATCACCGTGACCTCTTTCGTGAAAAGGCTGTTCTTGATCACCTTCCCCCGGCCGTTGGGGGTCTCCGCATAGGAGCCTTCCTTGGGGAAATGGGTCCGGAGCTTGTAGTAGGCTTCATCCTCATACTTCAGGCAGCACATCAGGCGGCCGCAGACCCCGGAGATCTTGGTGGGATTCAGGCTGATTCCCTGGTTCTTGGCCATTTTGATGGAGACTGTTTCAAAATCTCCCAGAAAGCTGCAGCAGCAGAGCTTCCGGCCACAGGTCCCATAGCCGCAGAGATGCCTGGCTTCATCCCGGACCCCGACCTGGCGCAGCTCGATCCGGGTCTTGAAGACCCCGGCCAGATCCTTCACCAGATCCCGGAAGTCCACCCGGCCTCCTGAGGTGAAGTAGAAGATAAGCTTGCTTTTATCGAAGGTATACTCCGCATTGATGAGCTTCATGGGAAGCTGATGCTTCTTCACCTTCTCTTCGCAGACAGCCAGGGCTTCCCCTTCGGCCTTTTTGTTTTCCGCCACCCGCTGATTGTCTTTTTCCGTCGCCAGACGCTCCACAGGCTTCAGGGGAAGGACCACCTTCTCCTCGGGGACCTCCTTAGGCTCGCTTACAGCCCTGCCATATTCCCGGCCCCTGGATGTCTCCACGATCACATGATCCCCTTTGCGGATCTCCAGGCTCCCTGGATCGAAATAGTAGGTCTTCCCACCTTGGGAGAAACGGACTCCCACCACTGTATATGTATTACTCACTGATCAATCCTCCTATGGATAAAAAAGAGTATTCTAAGGCATTTCTCTTGTTCACATTGGCCCGGATCCGGGCCTGGGCCTCTTCCAGCCCCCGGATGATCCGGATTTCCAGTTCCTCCCGGGTCAGGCGGTAGGCCTCCCCGGCCCGGACTTCATAATAGCTGAGGAGCTCCCGGAGGGAATTACGCTTGGAAAGGGACTCGGCCAGCGCGAAGAGCTCCCCCAGATCCCTGCTTCCCATGAGTTCCCGGAATTCCTCATAGGATAGAGCCTGCCCCTTGTCTTCCAGCAGGGCCAGAGCCTCATCGATGGTTCCCAAAGAGGCATACTCCCCGGCTGTAAAGCCCATAGCCCCCAGAATCTGTTCCAGGTGAGCCGGAGACAGAGGGCGCAGAAGATATTTCTCCGTCCGGGACTGGATGGTGGGGAGGACGCGGTCCGGCACGGAAGCCGTGAGGAGGAAGATAGTGCCCTTATGGGGCTCTTCCAGCACCTTCAGCAGGGAATTGGCCGCTTCCTCTGTAAGGCGCTCCACATTCTCCATGAAGATGATCCGGTAATCCCCCTCATATTTCATGAGGTACTCTCCCTGGAGGAGATCCCGGACCTCTTCCAGGCGGATCTTCTCTCCGCCTTCTTCAAAAAGGGCGGAAAATTCCGAATAGCTCCCCTGTTCCAGACGCCTGCAGACAGGGCAGCTGCCACAGAAACCCAAGGGCTCCTCAGGGCAGAGGATGCTTCTGGCAAAGGAGAGAGCCAGGGCCTTCTTGCCCACGCCCCGCTTCCCCAGGAAGAGATAGGCATGGTGGAAGCGCCTCTCCCGGAGATCCTTCTCCAGACGGGCTACCGCCTCCTCTTGTCCCAGGATCTCCTGGAGCTGCTTTACCCCGGCCAGGGTCCCTTGCTCTACCCCCGCTGCCGTCTTTTTCCGGCTCTTGCCTGCCTTGCTCATGAGAGGAGCTCCAGGGTCAGGGCCAGGATCTCTTTGGCGATTTCCTGCTCCCTCCGATCCCCTTCCAGGGTCCGGAAGCGTTCCGGCTCGCCCAGAGCCAAGGAGGTATAAGCCTCCCGGACCCTCTTCATGAAGGGCTCCCCCTCCTGCTCCATCCGGTCTTTGGCCATCCCTTCCAGGCGCTTTGCAATGACGGGAAGGCTGGTATCGATGAAATAGGTGCGGTCCGGAACCCGGAAGGAACGGCTGGCTTCTATCATGGCCTGAAGCCCCAGTTTCCGGCCTCCCCCCTGATAGGCGATGGTGGAATCGTAATACCTGTCGCTGATGACGATGATGCCCTTTGCCAGAGCCGGCAGAATGATCTTCTCCAGATGCTCGTTCCTGGCCGCACAGAAGAGGAAGACCTCTGTCATGGGGGCCAGGTCTTCTCCGCTATGGAGCAGGAGCTCCCGGATCCCCTCAGCGGCCCTGGTGCCCCCTGGCTCGCGAGTCAGCAGCACAGGATGGCCAAGCTCTTCCAGAGCCTTGGCCAGGAGGGCGGCCTGGGTGGATTTCCCGGAACCGTCGATGCCTTCAAAGGTTATGAACATCAGATTCTCCCATTCTTTGTCATCATCCTATAGTATATCATAAAGTGAAGAATTAGCGAATGACCCAGATCCGCCCTTCCAGCAGCTCTCCCCCACCCAGATAGCCTGCCTCCCTGCCGGAAAGGCTGCGGAGGAAATCCTCTCCGATGACCTCCCCGGGAACAAGAGCAGGGATCCCCGGAGGATAGGGGGTATATATAGCTGCAGCCACCAGGCCCTGGGCCTCCTGAAGGGAAGCCAGGCGCCGGGGGGCGAAGGCCCCTTCTCCCGGCAGGAGCCTCATTTCCGGCAGGGCTTCTGTATGGAAGGTGAGGGGAGTTGGATCTCCCGAGAGGCGGAAATGGCGGACAGCCTTCTTCAGCCCCCGGAGGAGGTGGCGATAGCCCTCAGGACTGTCATAAAGGCTGAGGATTCCCAGAAGATACCCCGGCTCTTCCAGCTCCATATAGATGCCTTCCCTCTCCCGGAGCCACGTCCCCAAAAGGCGCATATCCCAGCCCTCCGGACCCAGAAGGATCAGCTTCAGGGGATCCTCATTGGGCAGGATATGGAGGCCGGGAAGCTCCCTGATTCCCTGGCGCAGGTTCTCCATGAGCCGCAGCTTCTCCGGTATCTTCCAGGCCATCATCTCCCGGAGGCTGTCCTCCACAGAAGCCAGGATAGGGAAGGAAGGGCTGGAGGTCTGGAAGAAGGAGGCCTCCTGGCGCAGATCCTCCTCCAGGTTGGAGAGGAGGACAGCCGCCTGGTTCATGGCCCCCAGGGTCTTATGGAAGGAATGGACGGTGAGGTCCATGAAGGCATTCCGGCTCTCCCTGATGTAGTAGTGGTGAGAGCCATGGGCCCCGTCCAGGATGGAAAGACGCCCTTTCAGGTCAGGCAGGAGGGGGGCATAGTCCTCAATGAAGCCCTCATAGGACGGGCTGGAGAAGACCACATTATCCGCTTCCTCCAGAAGAGGCTCATAGGACGCTGCTCCGGGAGGCCTGGCAATTCCCAGGCTGTCCCGGGTGACAGGGATGTACAGGGGTTCCTGATCCATGAGCATCAGCCCCTTGTAAAGGGAAAGATGAGCGCTCCGGGGGAGAAGGGTACGGGTCCCTCTCCCCCCTTTCATCATGGCGGAAAGGAGGAGTCCGGTGCTTCCGTTGGTACCCAGATAGCTCCGACGGCAGCCGTAGATCCGGGCAATGGCCCCCTCCAGCTCCCGGAGGCTCCCCGCAGGCTCCAGGAGGCTATCTGTCCCGGGAAGCTCTGTTGTATCCCAGGAATGACGTAATCCCTTGTGTCCTGGCATATGCAAGGAAAGGCGCTCCTTCTTCGCAAGCCTGCTCAGGTCCCCACGGAGGCTCATGCCAGGGCCTCCAGGCTCTGGGACAGATCTTCCAGAAGGTCTTCCGGATCTTCCAGGCCGATGGAAAGGCGGATCAGAAGGGGATTGAAGGCCTCCTCCCCTTCCTGGTAGCTGCGGTGGGTCATGCGCCAGGGAAGCTGGACCAGGGACTCTACATCCCCCAGGCTCACAGCCAGGCGGAAGAGGCGCAGCCCTTCCACAAAGGAGATGGCCGCTGCTTCATCCCCACGGAGGAGGAAGGAGACCATCCCCCCAAAGCCTGTCATCTGCCGGGAGGCCAGGGCATGGCCGGGATCCCCCGGAAGTCCCGGATAGAAGACCCGCTCCACCCTGGGGTGGGCCGCCAGGAATTCCGCCACGGCCTGAGCCCCGCTGCAATGGGCCCCCATCCGCAAGGGAAGGGTCTTCAGCCCCCGGAGGAAAAGCCAGGCATTGTAGGGAGAGAGGACAGCCCCGAACTCGCACATGGCATCATAGCGCAGGATGGGGTCATAGGCAGGATCCTTCCCCACGACCAGGCCTCCCAGGGCATCCCCATGACCACCGATATATTTGCTGGCGCTGTGCACGCTGAAATCCGCCCCCAGAGCCAGAGGCTTCTGGAGGAGGGGGGTGGCGAAGGTATTATCTACGATGATCTTCACCTCCGGTCCCAGGAGCTCCCGGATCCGGGGGATGTCCAGAACCTCCAGACTGGGATTGCAGGGGGTTTCCAGGAACACGGCCCGGACCCCGGCTTCCCGGAGGAAACAGAGATCCTCCTCCCGGGAGAAGTCCTTCTCATAGGTCTCCATGCCCAGGCGGGGCAGGATGCTTCCCAGAAGGTTATGGCTGCTGCCATACAGGACCTTATGGTAGCCAGCCTTCCCCCCTCCCTGGAGGAGGGAGAGGAGGAGGGTGGCGATGGCCCCCATGCCGCTGGCAAAGGAAACGCAGAAGCCCCCCTCTTCCAGGAGGGCCATCTTTTCTTCCAGCTCCTCCAGGACAGGATTGCGCCCCCTGCTGTAGACATAATTGGCATTCTCCCCCTGGAAGGCCGCATCTGCCTGGGCAATGCTATCAAACCAGAAGGTCGTGCTGGGGCTGATAGGGCTGGCCAGACCCTGGCGGAAGCTGTGATCCGCCCCTTCCTTCCCATGGATGGCCCGGGTTGCATCTTTCATGGCAAACCTCCTTTTTTCCTTCCCCCTATTATATCACACAAAAGAAAAACCCCCGCCAGGGGGTTCCTCCTTCATTCAGCCAAAATCCCTGCCAGAAGCAGGACGCTTAAGGCAGTGGCGCTACCCCAGATGCCCAGATCCAGGAGGAGCACCAGCAGCAGTCCCAGGGGAGGGGAAAGGATAAAGGCCCAGCGCCAGAAGCGCAGGCCCCGGGCGGGTCGGGGCTCTTCCACACCCTGCTGCCAGAGGAGGCCCATGGAGAAAAGGGGCCGGACTGCCAGAAAGTAGAGGAGGCTGCCAGGAAGAAGGGACATCAGCAGGGCTGAGCCTCCGTCCCGGACCACGTCCTCCCAGGGCAGAGCCTGGCTGGAGAAGGTCAGGGCCAGGGCCGCTCCAAGGGCTCCAGTCAGGGAAGAGAGGGCGAAGGACAGAAGGCTCTTCCCTGCTTTCCCCCTGCTGAGGCAGTGCTCACCCGGAGGGCAGATCCCCAGATAGCGCCAGACCCGGTAAGGGATGAAGGCCAGGAGGAAGAACTCCAGAAAACGCACAAGGCTCTCCCAGCTCATTCCCTGGAAGAGGCCGGCACCCAAGGCCCCAAGGCCGGCACCCAAGGCCCCTGCAGGGCCGAAGAAGAGGCCCAGAGGAACAGGCAGGGCCAGGGCGGGGCGGATGCCCGGGAGGAACTCCTCCCCGGGAAAGGGGAGCAGGACCGCAGCCATCCACAGGGCGGAAAGGAGGACCAGGGCTGGCATGCTCCTCTGCCTCCACATATTCCTGAATTCATTCATAGCAGCCCTCCTACAGGCGCATCAGGGCTGTTTCGCAGCCACAGGCATTCCGGGGCAGCTCCCTGGAGAAGATATCCAGAAAGAGGCCTTCCAGCGCAGCCTTCCGGGATGCCACGGCCTGGCGGATTTCTTCTTCCCCTGCTTCCGCCGCAGCCATCCCTGTGCAGAAATTGGTAATAATGCCAACCGCAGCATAGCACAGCCCCAGCTCCTTGGCCAGGACCACTTCCGGTACATTGGTCATCCCGACCACATCTCCCCCAAGCTGGCGGTACATGCGGATTTCCGCCGCTGTTTCAAAGCGGGGACCCTCCGTGCAGACATAGACCCCTTCTCCCCGGAGGGACAGGCCCCGCTCCTTCAGGCCTTCTGCCAGGGCAGCCCGGAGGGTAGGGCAATAGGGCTCGGCCATGGAGACATGAGCCACCCCGGCGTCTCCTTCGTAGAAGGTCACCGGGCGGCTCTTGGTGAAGTCCAGGAAATCCTGGAGAATCACCAGATCTCCAGGTTTCCATTCCTTATGGAGGGAGCCCACAGCGGCCATAGCCAGGACCCGTTCCACCCCTGCTTCCTTCAAGGCCCAGAGGAGGCCTCTGTAATTGATGGCATGGGGAGGGGTGCCATGAACCCGTCCATGGCGGGACAGGAAGAGGACCTCCCGGCCCTTCCAGCTACCTTCCAGATAAGCTACGGTTCCGTAAGGGGTTTCCACTGTCTTTTCCCGGGGCTGTGTAAGGCCCGGCAGCCCATAAACCCCTGTCCCCCCGATAATGGCGTCTTTCATCTCCTTCAGCTCCTTTTCTCCCCTAAGGGTATCATCTGGGAATGGATTCATCAACATATTTTCCCCTTCCCAGGTGCAAGGCATCCCCATATCTGATATAATCGGGGTGAACGCTAAGGCATGAAAAGGAGCAGGGAATGTTTGAACATCTGATGACCCAGAAGGCCCGGGATATGCATATCGTATCGGGCTTTGAAATGAAAGCCAAAGCCCGGCGCATTGAAGAAGCGGGGAGGAAGGTGGTCCACCTGGAGCTGGGGGAGCCTGATTTCGCCACCCCGGCTAATATCGTGGAGGCCGGGATCCGTGCCCTCCGGGAGGGCCACAGCCATTATGCCCCGGCCCTGGGTATCCTTCCCTTCCGGGAGGAGATCGCCCGCTACGTCCGGGATTGGAAAGGGGTGGAGGCCAAGGCCTCCAATGTGGTGGTGACGCCTGGGGCCAAGCCGATCCTCTATTATACCTTCATGGCCTTTATCAACCCGGGAGACGAGGTGATCATCCCCGATCCCGGCTTCCCCATCTATCAGGTGCTGACCCGCTTTGCGGGGGGAGTCCCCGTACCCCTCAAAGCCCGGGAAGAAAAGAGCTTCCGCATCACCCTGGAGGATCTGGAGCCCCTGGTGACAGAGAAGACCAAGCTGGTAATCCTCAGCAGCCCTGGGAACCCTACAGGAGCCGTGATTCCGGAAGGAGAGATCCAGCGCATCGGGGAATTCCTCCGGGACAAGGACCTGATGGTCCTCAGCGACGAGATTTACGACCGCCTCTATTTCACCCCGGAGCAGCCCTGCTCCGTGGCAGCGGTTCCGGGCATGCAGGATAAGACCATCATTCTGGACGGCTTTTCCAAAACCTACGCCATGACAGGCTGGCGCCTGGGCTACGGGATCATGCATGAGGATGTGGCCAAGGTCTTTAACCCCCTTATCGTCTCCAGCAATTCCTGTACCAACACCTTCATCCAGTATGCCGGGATAGAAGCATACCAGGGAGGGCAGGAAGAGGTGGAAGCCATGAAAGAGGCCTTCCGCTCCCGGCGGGATCTTCTGGTGAATGGCCTCAATGCCATCCCAGGGGTAACCTGCAGCCTTCCTGATGGAGCCTTTTACGCCTTCCCCAACTTCAGGCATTTCGGCAAAAGCAGCGATGAGCTGGTGGAAGCCTTCCTGGAGGACGCTGCCATTTCCTCCCTTCCGGGGAATACCTTCGGGACGGATCTGGAGGGCTATGTGCGCTTCTCCTATGCCACAGATGAAGCGAACCTCCTGGAAGCCCTGAACCGCCTGGAAAGCCTCTTGCAGAAATGGAGATGAAGAAGCCATGAAGAAGGTCTATGTCACCCGGGAGATTCCGGAAGCAGGGCTGGCCCTCCTCCGGAAGCACTTCCAGCTCACTGTCCAGCCGGAAGACCGGGATCTCACCCAGGAGGAATTTCTCTCCGCAATCCAGGGCTATGACGGAGTCCTGACCATGCTCACCAACCGGGTGGATGAAGAGGTCCTTGCTGCAGCCCCTTCCGTAAAGGTCTTTGCCAACTATGCGGTAGGCTTCAATAATATCAATGTGGATGCCGCCACAGACCATGGGGTAGCCATCCTGAATACCCCGGATGCCCTGACACTGGCTACAGCGGAACTGGCCTGGGGCCTCCTGTTTGCCGCAGCCCGGCATGTGATCCCCTCAGATCGCCTTACCAGAAGCGGCGGCTTTGATGGCTGGGAGCCCATGGGCTTCATGGGCATGCCGGTGACCGGCAGGACCCTGGGCATTATCGGGGCCGGACGGATCGGCCAGGCCTTCGGGCGGATGGCCAAGGGCTTTGAGATGAAGCTCCTCTATAACAGCCCCAGCCCGAAGCCTTCCTTTGAAGAAGAGACCGGAGCCCGCTATACGGATCTGGCCGCCCTCCTGGACCAGTCGGATTACGTGGCCATCCACTGCCCCTATAACCTCAGCACCCATCACCTCCTGGGACGGGAACAGCTGGCCCGGATGAAGCGCAGCGCCATCCTGGTGAATACCGCAAGAGGAGCCATCATTGATGAAGAGGCCCTTTATGAGGTCCTCCGGGACCGGAAGATCTACAGTGCGGGACTGGATGTCTATGAAAAGGAACCAGCCCTCTGGCCGGGCCTTGCGGACCTGGAAAACGTGGTCCTTACATCCCATATCGGCAGCGCCACCTATGAGAGCCGCAATGATATGGCTGTTCTGGCAGCCCGTGGGATCATCTCCATCCTTGAGGAAGGAAAAGCCCCCTCCAACTGCCTCAATCCTGAAGTCCTGGATCAGTAGGGCTCCTGCACAAAAAAAGCTCCGGCTGGGCCGGGGCTTTTTTATGGGATTAAAGAACGAAGCGGGAGATCAGGGCTTCCAGCTCAAAAGGATCGATGGTATTGCGGAACTGCCGCTCCACAGGCTCCAGAGAGCCGACGAGATAAAGCTTCAGGGTGTATTCCACATCAAGGTTGCCCGGGGTTTCCAGGACATAGCGGGTAATGGAACGGTAGGGGATCATCAGGTACTCTGTGCGCTTCCCTGTGAAGCCCTGGTAGTTGATAATCATGATCCGCTTGGTGGTGAAGATGAAAAGGTCCCGGATGATGCGATAGCCTTTCAGCAATTCCTCCCCGGGGATGAGGAATCTGGCAGCCAGGTCTTCATAGGCTTCCGGGGAGAGTTCCAGGGTGTTCCCCAGCATTCCGTCAAAGAGGCTCATGCTCTTACCTTCCTTTCTCTGTTGGGTCAGGCGTTCTTCCGGAAATGCCGGAGTCCTGCAGCCAGGAGGATCCCTCCCAGGATGGGGGCGGCAAAGCTCTGGATATACAGGAAATCCAAAGTCTCCGGTGGCAGGCTGTTGAAGAGCCCGCTGAGGATATTATATGCCACATGGAGGAGGATGGGAAGCCAGAGGCTGGCACCCCGATAAGCCACATAGCCCAGGAGCAGGCCAAGGAAGAAGCTGTAGCTCCCCTGGTAGAGGTTCAGGTGGAACAGGGCGAAGAGGAGGGAGGAGAGGAGGATCCCCCCCAGGGGCCAGGACTTCAGCCGGGAGAGGATGGCTCCCCGGAAGACGATCTCCTCCATCACCGGTCCCAGGAGCCCTACAATGAGATAAAGATACCCCACCCCTTCAGAGGCCAGCTGGCTGAAGGCCTCCTCCAGCTCTTTGGGATAAAGGCTCTGGAAGAAGGCGGGAAAAAGGTAGGAGATGGCCAGAGTCACCAGGAGCACTCCGGCTGCGGCCAGACCCAGGGCATGGCGGCTGTCCCCTTTTCCTGGGGCTACAAACCAGCCCCGGCGGAAAAGCTCCTTGCGGTGGATCAGGAAGAGAAGGCCCAGAAAGGCCAGGGCAGTGAGGAGATACTGCCCGGCAATATTATCCAGCCGGGGAAAGAGAGGAGAGATTTCCGCCATGAGGTAGATGAGGCCCAGATAGGCCCCCAGATACCCCAGAGACCAGAGAGTCCCGTACAGGAATTTCCTCATTTCACTCCTCCTTCCCACCCAGGGCCTCGATACGCTTCAGGCGATAGTTCACAGCCGAGCGTTTCAGCGGGGGCAGGCATTTCTCCCCCAGCTCGGAGAGGGAGAGTTCCGGATATTCCAGGCGCAGGGCCGCCACTTCTCTCAGCTTCTGCGGGATGGCCCCCAGGCCCAGCTCCCGGATGATCTTCACCTGTTTGGCAGAGGCCTTCAGGGTCTTGTCCAGATTAGCCAGGTCGCAGTTGTTCAGGCGGTTGGCCTTATTCTTCATATCCTTGATCACCCGGGCTTCTTCAAAGGCGAACATATCGTGGAAGGCCCCGATGATCTTCAGGAAGTCGCTGATCATCTCCGCGCTTTTCAGATAGAGGAAGAAGACATTCTTCCGGGTGATGCCTTTGGCCTCCACCCCGAAGGATTCCAGGAGCTCCCCCAGATAGAGGTAGGACTGGAAGCTGGGGCAGCGGAGCTCCAGATGATAGGCCTTCCGGGGATCGGTGAGGCTCCCCCGGGCCAGGAAGGCCCCTCGGAGATAGGCCCCCTTTTCCTTTTTCTTCTCAATGATCCCCGGCTGGAAGAAGGCAGGCTCATGATCATAGAGGGTGATCAGGTAGTAGATCTTCCGGAACCGGCCCCTGTACTGAACCTTGAAGGCATATTGCCGGGGGAAGAACTCTCCCAGCAGGCGGATGATCTTCTTGGCGACCAGGATGTTCTCCGTGGTAAAGACCAGGCGTCTGCCCTCTTCCTCCCCCAGCATGTCGGAAAAGGCCTGGAGCTCTCTGCGCCGGGCTTTGGTGGTGGCGCCGTAAACCCCGGAAAGCTCCTCCTTCACCGTATGGCTAAAGGACATCGGCCTGCTCCCCCTGACGATAGCGCCAGAGTTCCTTATGGTAGACATAAGTCCGGATTCCCGGCTCCCGGATGGCGTCAGCCAGCGCATTGGTCAGGGCTACAGAGCGGTGCTGGCCGCCTGTGCAGCCGATAGCGATGACAAGCTGGCGCTTCCCTTCCTCCATATACCGGGGGATCAGGTAGCGCAGAAGGGATACATAGCGCTCCAGGAACTCACTGGTTTCCGGGAAGGAAAAGACATACTCCTGGACGGAAGGGTCCTCTCCCGTGAGGGGTTTCAGGTCCTCTCTGTAATAGGGGTTGGGAAGGAAGCGCACGTCCATCACCAGATCTGCGTCCACAGGCAGCCCATATTTATAACCGAAGGAATAGAGGGTGGCCAGAAAGCGGGGGGCGCCCTCCTCATCCAGAATGCTCCCCATGATCCGCCGGAGCTGGGAAACGGGAATTCCTGTAGTATCGATAATGCGGTCCACCCGGCCCTTGATTTCCGCCAGTTCCCGGCGTTCCCTGGCAATGGCCGCCACAATATCCCCTTCTCCTTCGCTGACCAGGGGATGACGGCGTCTGGTGAGCTTGTAGCGGGAGATGATGGCCAGGTCCGAGGCCTCCATGAAAAGGGTCTCATAGGGAATCCCCATGCTGTCCAGGGATTTCATGGCCTTATCATATTCTGCCAGCAGGCGTCCCCCCCGGATATCGATGGCCAGGGCCAGGTTCTTGATTTCCGTTTCCTCCAGAAGCTTCTCCACCAGGGAGACCATGAGATAAGGGGGGAAATTATCGATGCAGAAATACCCGGAGTCCTCCAGGTAGTTCATGACCTGGGATTTCCCCGCGCCGGAAAGTCCGGAGACAATGAAAAGTCGGGAAAAGCTGCGGCTGGCCATCAGAGGATCATCCTTTCTCCTTTGCGGATCTCCAGGAAGGCCAGGAAGGCCTCCAGGCTGCTGTTGATTATCCTGTCCAGGGGATATGCGGTCTCTTCCACCAAAGCAGTGGCCAGGTCCAGCTCCCCCATGGTATAGGCGAAGTGGGAATCGCTCCCCAGGGAAAGATAAGCCCCTGCTTCCCTTGCTGCAAGGACCATCTCCCGCATGTTCTTCCAGGTATCCCCCCGGACCCGGCCTTTGAGAGAGCTGTTGTTCACCTCCAGGGCTACCTTGTATTCCACGGCGGCTTCCGCCAGGGCAGGATAGTCCAGGGGGAAGGCGAAACCGTCAGGATGGCCGATGGCGTCCACGTAGCCGCTGGCCATGGCGTTGATGAGGCAGGCTGTATTCTCCTCCCGGGAGCGGGGGACGATGCAGATCTCATGGAGGGACCCTATAATGAATTCCACACTGGGGGCGAAGTCATTGGGGAGGTCTGTGTTCCCGTCAAAGTCGATGATGTTGGCTTCAAAGCCCCGGATGATCCGGACCCCATCCAGGACCTCCGGCACGGAATTCCTCATGTTCACCACATGATAGGCCTCCCCCAGGACCCCGGGCATGGCAGGACCGTGGTCTGTAACAGCAAAGGCTGTCAGGCCTGCCTCCCTGGCTGCCTGGAGATTCTCCAGGATTGTGCTGTACGCATGGCCGGAGATGATGGTGTGGGTATGGAGATCGATCTTCATCCTGCCTCCCTTATGCGGTAAAGAGATTGATGGCTTCCGCCACCCCGTCTTCATCGTTGCCTGTGGTGACATGCCATCCCCGTTCTTTCAGAGCCGGGTTGCCGTTGCCCATAACCACAGGATAGCCTGCCAGTTCCAGCATTTCCAGATCATTCATATTATCCCCGATGGCCATCATCTCCTGGGTGGAGATTCCCAGGATCTCTCCCAGAGCCTTAAGGCCTGTACCCTTGTTCACATCCCGGTGGGCGAATTCCAGAAAGAAGGGCAGGGATTTCACCACATAAAGGCGGCTTTCCAGCTTCTCATATTCCTGCTTCAGGAACCAGTCGATCTTTTCCTCTTCTCCCATGGCCGCCATTTTGATGATCTTGTTGGCCTGGGCCAGCTCCTCCAGCTCCCCCTTGCGCAGCGTATGGTGAGGCACCTTGACATGGTCGGAATAGCCCTGGATCCAGGAATTATCCTTGTGGGCATAGAGCTGGTCTTCCACATAGAAATTAGCCATCAGGCCATAGGGCCGGATCAGCTCATCCACAATCAGGGCGTCCTCGTTTGGCATATTCTGCTGGAAGTAGATCTTCCCCTCATTCAGCTCCCGGATCAAGGCACCGTTATAGGCGATGATGGGCATATCCTCCGGGAGGAGATAGCCGAACTGCCGGGCGCTGCTGTACATCCGGCCAGTGGCCAGGACTACATGGATACCCTTGGAAAGAGCGCTGGCAATGGCCTCCTTGTTCTTCCTGCTGACCTCCCTGTCTGTGGAGAGGAGTGTCCCATCAATATCGATAGCAATCAGTTTGATCTTATTCATCACCTAATACATCCTTTACCCGCTGAGCGGTGTTTTTGTCCTTAATAACCTTCATTATATCATCCAGAGAGGCTTTTCGGATTCCTTTTATGCTCCCGAAGGTGCGCAGCAGCTCTTTTTTCCGCTTGGGCCCCACCCCCTGGATCTCATCGAAGACCGAGGCGGTCATCTCTTTCCCCCTCTTCTGCCGATGGTAGGTGATGGCAAAGCGGTGGGCCTCATCCCGGATTTCCTTGAGGAGCGTCAGGGCTTTATCGTGCCGGGGTATGAAGATGGGATCGGAGCTACCCTCCCGGAAGACCAGTTCTTCCTTCTTGGCCAGACCGAAAACAGGAAGATCTTTCAGGCCCAGGCCCCGGATGACCTTCAAGGCACTGGAAAGCTGCCCCTTGCCTCCGTCGATGATCACCAGGTCCGGAAGGGGCTCCCCTTCCATACGGAAACGCCGGCTCAGAACCTCCTCCATCGAGGCGAAGTCATCAGGACCGGCCACGCTGCGGATCCTGAATTTCCGGTAAGCGCCCTTATCCGGACGCCCTCCGGTAAAGACCACCATGCTGGCCACGGTGTTGGTACCGCTGATATTGGAGATATCGTAGCATTCCATGCGCCGGGGAGGGGCCTCCAGGCCCAGATAGTCCTTCAGGGAAGACAGCCCTTTGGCCACCTCCCGTTCCTTGTAGGCCTGAATCTCCAGTCGCTGGCGGTACTTCTCTGCAGCATTGGCTTCAGCCATATCCAGAAGCCGCCGCTTCTCCCCCTTCCGGGGCTGGAGAAGGCGGACCTTCCGGCCCTTCCTGTAGGTGAGGAATTCCGCCAGGGAGGGATCTTCCGGGGCTTCGGGAAGGATCAGCTCCCGGGGAGGGATATGGGTGGCATAATATTGCTCCAGAAAGGCGGTGAGGCAGGAGGCCCTGTCTTCTCCCTCCTGATACTCGATGAAATAGTGTTCTTTGGCAGTGAGGTTCCCCTCCCGGAAGAAGAGGACCATCACCGCTGCCTGTCTGGGGCCCAGATAGAGGCCCACCACATCCCGCTCTACGGCGTGGCCCTTGTCGATGATCTGCTCCTGGGTCAGCCGGCGGATCAGGTCCAGCTGATCCCGGACCTTGGCAGCCTTCTCAAATTCCATAGTTCCTGCAAAGGCCTCCATCTTTTCCTGGAGGCTCCGGAGGAGCTCTTTTTCCTTGCCGGAAAGGAGGAGGGCGGCCTCCCGGACCATCTTTCCGTACTCCTCTTCCCCCACATAGCCCATACAGGGGGCCTGGCAGCGATGGATCTGATACTGGAGGCAGGGCCTGGAACGATTCTTCAGTTCCTGGTCTCCGCAGGTCCGGAAGGGGAAGAGGCTTTCCAGGACGTTCAGGACGCTGCGCATGCTGCCTACTGTGGTATAGGGGCCGAAATACAGGGCGCCATCCTGCGTCTTCCGGCGCACCACCTGGATCCGGGGGAAGGGATCCTTGAGGCTGATTTTCAGGTAAGGGTAGTGCTTGTCATCCCGGAGGATGATATTGTACCGGGGACGGTTCTCCCGGATCAGGTTGGCCTCCAGGATCAGGGCTTCCACCTCATTACCTGTGAGGGTCCAGTTGATGTCCCGGATCTTCTCCACCAAAGCACCCGTCTTGGGATCCTTGCTCCCTCTGAAATAGCTGGTGACCCTGTTTTTCAGGTTCACGGCCTTTCCCACATAAAGGATCTTGCCCCTCTCATCCAGCATCTCATAGACCCCGGGGGATGGGGGCAGGGCCTCCAGCTTGTCTGACAGCAGCTGATCCATGGTCACCCTCCTTATCTGCCTTTTTCCAGGACGGCTTTCAGGAAGGCTCCTGTATAGGAACCCTCCACCTCAGCCACTTCTTCCGGGGTGCCCTGGGCCATAATCAGGCCGCCGCCGCTGCCTCCTTCCGGTCCCAGATCAATGATATGGTCGGCAGTTTTGATGACATCCAGATTGTGTTCGATAACCACTACGGTGTTTCCCATATCCCCCAGGCGGGTCAGGACCGCCAGAAGTTTCTCAATATCATAAAAGTGAAGGCCTGTGGTAGGCTCATCCAGAATATACAGGGTCTTCCCGGTGCTGCGTTTGGAAAGCTCCGTGGCCAGTTTGATGCGCTGGGCTTCCCCTCCGGAGAGGGTCGTGGCAGGCTGTCCCAGCTTGATATAGGCCAGGCCCACATCCCGGAGGGTCTCCATCTTCCTGGAGATTTTCGGGATGTTCTCAAAGAAGCCGCAGGCTTCCTCCACTGTCATATCCAGGATATCTGCGATATTCTTCCCCTTATAGGTGACTTCCAGGGTCTCCCTGTTGTAACGCTTCCCGCCGCAGACCTCGCAGGGCACGTAGACATCCGGGAGGAAGTGCATCTCGATCTTGATGATCCCATCCCCGGCGCAGTTCTCACAGCGCCCGCCTTTGACATTGAAGCTGAAGCGCCCAGCCTTATAGCCCCGGGCTTTCGCCTCCTTGGTGGAAGCCATCAGTTCCCGGATGGCATCAAAGACCCCTGTGTAGGTGGCGGGATTGGAGCGGGGGGTGCGGCCGATAGGGGACTGGTCGATATCGATAATCTTGTCGATCCCCTCCAGCCCCCGGATCTCCCGGTGGGCTGCAGGCCTTTCCTTGCTGCGGTTGATGGCCCTGGCTACAGCCTTGTAGAGAATCTGATTGATCAGGGTGCTCTTTCCGCTTCCGGACACCCCTGTGACGCAGGTGATGAGCCCCAGAGGGATCTTCACATCAATGTTCTTCAGGTTGTTGCCCTGGGCCCCGAGAATCTCCAGCCAGCCCTTCTCCGCCTTCCGCCGGACTGCAGGGACTGGAATCCGGCGCTTCCCGGAGAGATACTCCCCAGTAAGAGAGGCTGGATTGTTCCGGACTTCCTCAGGGGTGCCCACTGCCACCACTTCCCCGCCGTGGATGCCGGCCCGGGGCCCGATATCCACCAGGACATCCGCCCGTTCCATGGTCTCTTCATCATGCTCCACCACAATCAGGGTATTCCCGATATCCCGAAGGCGCAGGAGGGATTCGATGAGGCGGATATTGTCCCGCTGATGGAGGCCGATGCTGGGTTCATCCAGGATATACAGGACCCCCACCAGGCCGGAGCCGATCTGGGTAGCCAGACGGATCCGCTGGGTCTCCCCCCCGGAGAGGGTGTTGGCGCTGCGGCTCAGGGTCAGGTAGGAAAGGCCCACATTATGGAGGAAGTTCAGCCTGGCCCGGATCTCCTTGAGAATGGGCAGGCCGATGATGCTTTCCCGCTGGTTCAGTTCCAGGCTGTCAAAGAATTCCAGGCCCTCCACAATGGAAAGGTCTGCCACCTGGGCGATATTCATGTCCCGGATCGTGACGCTCAGGGCCTCCTTGTTCAGGCGCTTGCCCCCACAGACATCACAGGGCCTGGTTTCCATATACCCCTCAATCTCCTCCTTGATCCCCTGGCTGGCGGTCTCCCTGTAACGGCGCCAGAGGTTGGGGATGACCCCTTCGAAGCTCTTGCGGAATTCCCAGGTCCGGCCGTGGCGGTTGGTGTAGGTGATGGTCATGGGTTCCCTTGTCCCCATGAGGATCATATCCTGCTGGCGAGGGGTTAGCTTCTCAAAGGGAGTATCCATAGAAAACCCCTGATTGTCCGCCAGGGTCTGAAGCAAGGTGGGATAGTAGTCGCTGGTCTTGGAATTCCAGGGATTGATGGCGATCGCCCCTTCACTGAGGCTTAGAGAAGGGTCGTGGATGATCATCTCCATATCGAAATGCTGGGTATAGCCAAGGCCTGTACAGGCCGGGCAGGACCCATAAGGCGTGTTGAAGGAGAAGAGCCGGGGCTCCACTTCTTCAATGCTGATGCCGCATTCGGCACAGACGAAATTCTCGCTGAAGAGAATCTCCTCTCCTGTTTCCAGGATATGGACTTTGGCCAGTCCCTCTCCCATCTTCAGGGCGATTTCAAAGGAATCCGCCAGCCGGCCTTCCAGACCTTCCTTCACCACCAGGCGGTCCACCAGGACGTCAATATCGTGCTTTTTGTTCTTATCCAGTGTGACCTCTTCACTGGTTTCCAGAATCTCCCCATCCACCCGCATGCGGACGAATCCCTCTTTCTTCAGGCGCTGGAAGAGCTTCTGGTATTCCCCCTTCCGTCCCCGGACCAGGGGAGCCAGGAGGAGGATCTTGGTGCCTTCCGGCTGTTCCATGACCTTATCCGCCATCTGGGGGATGCTCTGCTTCCGGATCTCCCGGCCACAGGAAGGGCAGTGGACGATCCCCATCCGGGCATAAAGAAGGCGCAGGTAATCGTGAATCTCCGTTACCGTTCCCACAGTGGACCGGGGATTGTGGCTGCGGTGCTTCTGATCGATGGAGATTGCCGGGGAGAGCCCCTCGATATAGTCCAGATCCGGCTTATCCATCTGGCCCAGAAACTGCCTGGCATAGGAGGAGAGGGATTCCACATAGCGCCGCTGGCCCTCGGCATAGATGGTGTCGAAGGCCAGGGAGGTCTTGCCGCTCCCGGAAACCCCGGTCATGACGATCAGCCTGTCCCGGGGCAGGTCGATATCCAGATTCTTCAGATTGTTTTCCCGGGCACCCCGGATGATCAGTCGGTCTTTCATGTCTGTTCCTCTTCCATTAATCTATCGTATGCTTCTATTCTTATTGGCATAGCCTTTTAGCCCTTGGGAGGGTATGGAAAAAGGGGTCTCCCCCTTTTCCTTAGAGATGTTCCGCTTCCCGGAAAATCCGTTCCTTTTCCTTCTTCCCCACCAGGCGGTTCATGGCAAAAGCGATAATGAGGATTCCCGGAATATTGATCAGGAGCCGGGACAGGGAGAAGCGCAGGCCAAGGGCTGCAGTCTCATAAAGGAACATGGGGATCTTGGTTGTGCTCCAAGCTGTGAGGAACACCATGATGTTAAAGAAGCTGACCCCCTTCTTCATGAAGACCGCCGCAACAGGAAATGCTCCATAAAGGGGGCCTGCTGCTGCGGAACCTACCAGAAAAGCCAGGAAGGTCCCCAGAGGACCAGAGCCTTCCCCCATATACCGCATCATGGCTTCCCGGGGCACCCAGACATCCAGGAGGCCTAGGATCAGGTATACCGGGGGGAGGACCAGGAGCATGGCGGCGAAGTTGGAGCCGCTGATGCCCAGGGCTTCCATCCCCAGATCCGGCTGGAAGGCTGTGAGAAGAAGAAGGGCAGCCAGGAGGAGGAAGAAGCTCCTGTACCGTTTCAGATGCCGGAGGATCTTTTCCTGTCTGCTTAAGGGATGGTTCTGCATAGGTAGCTCCTTCTATACCCGCCTCAGCGGAAGATCACAAGGCCCATGAGGCCCGCAACTACAAAAGAAAAGAGGAAGGCCGTGGCATTTCGCAGGATGGCTGTTCTCTGGCCGAAATGCCTGATTTCCAGGGGTAGGGTGATTATGCCTACCATCTGCAGGGTGGAGATGAAGGCCGCAATCTGCAGATACCCCGCCCCGGCATCCAGGAGCATGGCGGCCATGGGCATGGCTACCACAGGAGGGATCAGGGTCACGGAGCCTGCCAGAGCGGCCGCTACAACCCCAAGCCAGCCTGAGCCTTCCCCAATAAAGCGGGTAATGAAGGCCGGTTCCAGGACAGCCAGGAGAATCCCCACAAGAAGGAAGACCACCAGAAGCTGGGGCATGATGTTCTCCATGGACTTCCAGGCTTTTTTCAAGGCTTTCAGGGTCTTCTCCCTGCTTTTCAGCCAGGAGAAGAAAAGGAAGGCCAGAGAAAGGGCATAGAGGATATAGTTATTCATCCCTCTGCTCCCCCTTCCAAGGGCCTGAGAGTTCCTGGACAAAAAGAAGGAGCTCCCGCCAGCCTTCCTCCCGGAGACGGTAGCGGGTCCACTTGCCATCTCGGCGGTAGGAGATCAGCCCCGCCTCGTCCAGGATCTTCATATGGTGGGAGAGGGTAGGCTGACTGATGGCCAGATGCTCCAGGAGCCTGCAGGCGCATTGCTCCTCTGCTGCCAGAATCTTCAGGATCCCCAGGCGTGTCTCATCCCCCAGGGCCTTAAAGCGCCTGGCTGCTATCTGATTCCCCCTCATCCCTTTGCCTCCTTGCCTTATGATGGTTATGTTTACCTCTCATTATACCTTTTCATATAGATAAATGTCAATATGTTCTCAGCTGCGCTCCAGGAGGGTGAAGAGCTCTTCTCCCTTCAGCAGCCTTGCCCCGGCAGGGGTGAGGATCAGGCGTTCCTCCTGGCTTTCCAGGAAGCCCCTTAAGACAAGCTCCTCCAGCAGGATGAGGATTTCTTCCTCCCGGGACTCCTTCAGAATGCCGAAGACGGAGAGCTGGTCCCAGCCTCTTTCCCGGAGGAGTTTCAGCTTCCGTCCCCGGAGGCAGGCTGCCAGAGCCCCCCGGCCGCCATAGCCCTTTGTATGCCAGATTCCCGATAGAATCTTCCGGGCTTCCATGGTGCGGTCCTTTTCTACCCGCCGGGCCTGGCAGTTGCCGCAATAGCCGCAGTCCTCCCCTTCTTCTCCGAAGTGGCGGAGGATGGCCCGGCGATAACAGCCCCGGCTATGGGCATAGGCTACCATCTCCCGGAGCCAGCCTTCCTTCTGTTCCAGGCGCCAGCGGCTGTAGACCCGCTGCTTTCCCAGGACCCGGTTCACCGCCACGTCCTTCAGGCCCAGAAGGAGCAGGCAGCGGCATGGCAGGCCATCCCGGCCTCCCCGTCCGATTTCCTGGTAATACCCCTCCAGGCTGGAGGGGAGGTTATAGTGGAGGACAAAGCGGATGTTCTCCTTGTCCAGGCCCATGCCGAAGGCATTGGTAGCGATAAGGACCTGGTATTCTTCCCGGAAGAAGGCCTCCTGAACCTCGGCCCGCTCCTTCCGGGGCATCCCCCCATGATAGAGTCCGGCCCGGTAGCCCTCCTTCAGAAGGCGTTCCTGGATCCGCCCTGCTTCATCCCTGGTGTTGCAGTAGACCAGGCCCAGGGCAGGCCTTTCCAGCTCCTCCTTCAAGAAGGCCAGGAGGACTTTCATTTTGTCCGGATACAGGACCACATCCAGATAGAGATTGGGGCGGTCAAAGGTTGTGCGGAAGACCAGGGGATCCTCAAGGCGGAGGAGGTTCTGGATTTCTGCCAGGACTTCCGGGCTGGCCGTGGCTGTAAAGGCGGAGATTACAGGGCGTCCGGGGAGGCTTCCCAGAGCCTGGGCGATCTTTTTGTATTTCGGGCGGAAATCATGGCCCCACTGGGAGATGCAGTGGGCCTCATCCACAGCGATATGATCCAGGGGGAGTTC
>CAYMDI010000004.1:0-32141 GCA_964389165.1 uncultured Eubacteriales bacterium
TTATGGTGAAATGAAACTGCAATAGGTCAGAGATAGTCAGAGGTGTGGAAATGAGTACCTTAAGCGATCTGATTGAAGAATATATCCGTCAGATTCTTGATGAAAGCCAGGAAGGAACCTTGTGCATCCGGCGCAGTGATTTATCCGGACGTTTTTCCTGCGTCCCTTCTCAGATCAATTATGTCATAAAGACCCGCTTTACGCTGGAACGGGGATACCTGGTGGAAAGCAAACGGGGAGAAGGGGGTTACCTTCGGATTATACGGATTCCCTTCTGCGATGCAAGCAGCTACCTTGAACAGCTTGGAATGGGACGGGATAAGGGGCTGAACAGGGAAGATGTTCAGGAAATCCTGGACAGGCTTATCCAGGAAGGACGCCTCAGCTCCAGGGAGGCTGCTCTTCTCTGGCAGCTCCTCCGGGATGAGAGCATTCCGGCGGGAGAGGAAGAGAGAGCCATAGTCCGGGGTGTGATGCTGCGGAATCTTTTGGCCTATCTGGCCAGTGAGAAAGGAGAAATGAAATGATCTGTCAGGTCTGCGGTAAGCGGGAAGCGACAATCATGGTTGTCAGAACAAGCAATCATATGAAGGAGACAGTTTATGTCTGTCCAGTCTGTGCAGGAAAAGGGAACAGCAGCCTGATGGGGGATATGACAGATCTCCTGAGCCCCATTCTTGAGAATATTCTCGGGGGGGTCCAATCCAGCCCGATTTGCCCCACCTGCGGGCAGACCCAGCGGCAGTTTGAGAGTACTGGAAAGATGAAGTGCAAGGATTGTTATGCCTTTTTCCATAGTTCCGGCACCCATGTGGGGAAGAAGCCCGGAAAGAATCAGGAAGCCCAGGACCATCTGAACCATATTAAGGAGAAAGAGCTGGAACTGAAAAGGCTGATTGAAAATGAGAATTATGAGGAAGCAGCTCTCCTCCGGGATGAGCTGAAAGCGCTGAGAAAGGAGGCCCCCCATGACACTTAAGCTGCCGGCCTGGCTCAAGGGGATGGGCCCGGAGAATGATCTGATCCTCTCCAGCAGAGTACGTCTCGCCAGAAACCTGGATACCATGCCTTTCCCCTATGGGATGTCGGAAGAGGAAAAAGACAGGCTGATTGCATCCTTGCAGGAGACCCTGGCCAGCCAGGCCTTCAGGGACGAAGCCGGGGTGATGAAGCTTTACAGGATGGAGGATCTCAGCGGACTGGACAGGCAGTTCCTTCTGGAAAAGCACCTGATCAGTCCGGCCATGCTGGATGACTTCCGGCACAGAGCCCTGATCCTCAGCGAAGATGAGCGTGTCAGCATCCTGATTAACGAAGAAGACCATTTCAGGATTCAGGCCTTCTCCAGCGGACTGGATCTTGCCGAAGCCTATGGAATGGCCAATAAGCTGGATGACTTGATGGAACGCTTTTATAGCTTTGCCTTCCATCCCAGATATGGCTACCTGACGACCTGTCCGACAAATGTGGGCACGGGGGTGCGGTTTTCTGTCATGGCTCATCTTCCTGCATTGGAAATGACAGGAGGACTCCGGGAAACAGGCAGGACACTGAGTCAGGAAGGCTTTGTGCTACGGGGGTTTTTCGGGGAAGGCAGCGAAGGCTACGGAAATCTCTATCAGATCAGCAATCAGGTA
Organism: uncultured Eubacteriales bacterium; assembly: GCA_964389165.1. Taxonomy (GTDB): domain Bacteria; phylum Bacillota; class TC1; order TC1; family TC1; genus CAYMDI01. The sequence continues at coordinate 1,638 of CAYMDI010000004.1, forward strand.
ACCCTGGGAGTCCGGGAAGAGGATCTGCTTCAGGCTTTGGAAAACAGAGTGCAGATTCTGATCCGGGAAGAGAAAAAGGCCAGAGCCAGGCTATTTGCCAATCAGCCTTACGAAATGCAGAACATCATATACAGGGCTTATGGCATCCTGCGCTATGGCGTCCTTCTGACAGCCAGAGAGGGAATGAATAACGTAAGCCTTCTGCGTCTGGGGATGGAACGGGGAATGTCCTTAGAAGCCCAGCCGGAATACGGAAAGCTGAATTCCCTGGTAGTCCTGGCTCAGCCAGCAGGGCTCCAGAGCTGGTATGGCAAGCTGATGTCTCCGGAGGAGAGGGATCAGGTGCGTCCCGGGCTGTTCCGGGAAGTTTTAGGATTAGGAGGAAGATAAGATGCTGTGGGACAGACTATCTGATGAAAGTAAAAGAATATTCCAGATTGCCGGCCAGGAAGCAGGAAAGTTAGGACATAATCTGATTGGGACGGAGCATATCCTCCTGGCCTTTCTGCTGGAAGATGAACGAGTCACCGGGAACTTCTTCGCCCAGGGGCTGGGCCTGAGTTATGGCAGCCTTTATGAAGAGATTGCCAACCGTATGGGGACGGCCGCAAGTCACAAGAAACAGCTGAAACCCTCCACCCGGGTAAACCGCATTCTGCTTCATGCAGACCGTGCTGCAAAAGAGGCAGGAGCTCAGGCGGTGGAACCGATCTTCCTTCTGTATGCTATGCTGGAGGAAGGACAGGGGGTTGCAGCGGAAATCATCCGGGCCTATGAGAATCAGTCGGGACAGACCCTGGCTCTAGTGGACAGCGTGATTAATGCGAACTACCAGCAAGGTGGGGAAGAAGGGGAGCAGGAGGAAGAGGCCGGAGGCCAGGAATCCTTCCAGGAGCAGAAGCCGGGCAAGCCAGGAGATACCCCCTTCATCAACAGGTATGGCATGGATCTTGTAGAACGGGCCAGAGATCAGAAACTGGATCCGGTTATCGGACGGGAAAAAGAAGTGGAGCGCATGATCCAGATTCTCGGGCGCAAAAGCAAGAACAATCCCATTCTCATCGGTGAGCCCGGTGTAGGGAAGACGGCCATTGTAGAGGGGCTTGCCAGGAAGATCCTTTTGAAGGATGTTCCTGCCTTCCTCCGGGACAAGAGGCTGATTTCCCTGGATCTGTCTGGCATGGTCGCAGGATCCAAGTACAGGGGCGAGTTTGAAGAACGGCTGAAAAATGTGATTGGAGAAGCAGAACGGGAAGGGAATGTCATCCTGTTCATTGACGAAATCCACACCTTGGTCGGGGCAGGGGGGGCTGAAGGAAGCATCGATGGTGCGAATATCCTCAAACCAGCCCTGGCCCGAGGCTCTTTCCAGAGTATCGGGGCGACGACCCTGGATGAATTCCGCAAGCATTTTGAAAAAGATGCAGCCTTGGAGCGCCGCTTCCAGAGCATCCTTGTCAAGGAGCCAACAGAAGCGGAGAGCGTAGCAATCCTTCAAGGTCTCAGAGAGGCCTATGAGGCCCATCATGGGATTCAGATTACAGATGAGGCTATCCAGGAGGCTGTAAGGCTTTCTGCACGGTATATCGGGGACCGCTTCCTCCCGGATAAGGCAATCGATCTGATTGATGAAGGCGCATCCAGAATCAAGCTGATCAGCCAGCGGATGCCGGACTCCATCATCAGCTTAGAGGAAGAGCTGGCTCAGGCTGAACTGCGGAAGCTGGAAGCTGTGGAAGAGGAGCATTTTGAAGAAGCGGCTAAAATCAGGGATCAGGCTGAAGCTCTGAAGGAAGAGATCCGAAAGGGGAAGGAAGCCTGGGTTGCTGAGAGCAGGGGGGGCGAAACCAAGCTCCTCCCTGAAGATATCGCCAGAATCGTAGGGGAGTGGACAGGCATCCCCCTGGCCAATATTACAGTAGAAGACAAGGAAAAGCTTATGAAGCTGGAAGAGACGCTGCACCAGCGGGTGGTAGGGCAGGAAGAAGCCCTGACTGCCTTGTCTAAGGCTGTACGCAGAGCCAGAGCGGGCTTGAAGAATCCCAAGCGGCCATCGGGGAGCTTCCTTTTCCTGGGACCCACAGGGGTTGGGAAGACGGAGACGGCCAAGACCTTGGCTCAGTATCTCTTCGGGAAGGAAGAGGACATGATCCGCTTCGATATGTCTGAATATATGGAGAAGCATACAGTCTCCAAGCTTATCGGGGCCCCTCCGGGATATGTGGGCTATGATGAGGCTGGACAGCTGACAGAAGCGGTGCGCCGCAAGCCATACAGCGTCATCCTTTTTGATGAGATCGAAAAGGCCCACTCGGATATTTTCAACATCCTCCTTCAGGTAATGGATGATGGCCGTCTGACGGACAGCCAGGGGAAGACAGTGGATTTCCGCAATGCAGTGATCATCATGACCTCCAATGTGGGTGTGGATCGGATTAAGGGAATCAGCAAGCTTGGGTTCAAAGCGGTGCGGGATAAGGAAGGCAGCCAGAAAGAACAGGAAGAGAAAATCATGGAGGAAGTCCGGAAGGCTTTCCGTCCGGAATTCATCAACAGGCTGGACGATATTATTATCTTCCATAGTCTGACCAGAGAGGATAATGGGGAAATTCTCGATCTGATGCTGGAAGAGGTCCGGGAACGGGTGAAGGAACTGGGGATCCCCAGCCTCTCCATCACCAAAGAGCTCAGGGAGAAGATCCTGGAGGAGGGCTTCCATCCTGAGTATGGGGCCAGGCCCTTGAAGCGAGCCTTGCAGAAGCTTGTGGAAGATCCCATGGCAGATGCGATTCTTTCAAGGACTGTCCAGGAGGGTCTGGAGGTGGTTATGGATTACAAGGAAGGGAAGGTTCTTCTTGCCAATCCTGAGGCCCTGTGATACAGTGAAAGCAAGGGGAGCTGAGAAATCGGCTGAGAGGCGGGTGTGTGCCCGCGACCCAGGAACCTGATCTAGGTAATGCTAGCGTAGGGATGTGCTTTCTTTCGTTATGGATCTATTGCCTGGTTTCAGGCAATAGATTTTTTTTGGAGGGATATAAATGAAAAGAGTGCCGATCCGCATACTCATTGAAGGGGGCCTGGCTGTGGCTCTGGGAATCGTCCTTGGCATGATCAGCATCTTCCAGATGCCCCAAGGGGGGAATATCTCCCTGGCTATTCTGCCGCTGCTTATTTTTGCCATGCGCAATGGCTGGAAGGGAGGAGTGCTGGCTGGGCTTGTTTATGGAATCCTCAGCTTTCTTCTTGGAGGGGGTAATTTCAGCGTCCACCCCCTATCTATCCTGCTGGATTACCTGGTGCCTGGAATTATCCTGGGGCTTATGGGAGAGAAAAAGTGGCCTTGGAGGCTGGCCCTTATCGGGGTCCTGCGCTTTGCAAGCTACGTCACTTCCGGGGCTATCGTCTTTGCCAGCTATGCAGGCACTCAGAATCCATGGATCTATTCCATCATCTATAACGCCACCTATCTGGTTCCTGAGATGCTCCTGATGGCGCTGATCATCTTCCTTCTGGGAACGAATCCCCAGAGCAGGAGGCTTTTCCATCGGTAGAAATGAAGGAGGAACTGTGATACAATGACAGTATACATTTAAGAAGGAGGTCAGACTATGTTATCCAAAGAACTTAATGCAGAACTGAATCAGCAGATTACCTATGAATTCTACTCCAGCCATCTGTATCTGGAGATGTCCGCCCGATTTGCTTCCATGGATTTTATGGGCGCAGCCACATGGATGCGGACCCAGGCAGAAGAGGAGCGTGTCCACGCGCTGAAGATTATGGACTATATCATTGAAACAGGTGGTGAAGTGAAGATCTCCGGCTTTGAAGATCCCAAGGTGAACGGGGACAGCCTCATCGCCATTTTCCAGGAAGCCCTGGAGCATGAGCATTTTGTCACAAACAGGATCAACTTCCTCATGAGCCTGGCTATTGAAGACAAGAATTATGCAGCTGTGAACTTCCTCAATTGGTTTGTTGATGAGCAGGTGGAGGAGGAGGCTAATGCCGATGCCATCATCAAGAGTCTGAAGCTGATTGGCAACGATGGGAATGGCCTGTATCAGATGGATAAGGAACTGGGGGCAAGATCGTCCCTTACAGCACAATCAGCAGAATAAAGATGGCGCTCCGGCGCGGCAGGGACAGGGGGAAAAGAACCATGCAGGGTATGGTCTTTTCCCCCTTTAGGAGTAATGATGAAAGCATATGTGATCTTTACGGGAACAGAGCTTCTGCTGGGTAAGACCCTGAACACGAACAGCCAGTATCTGGGAGCTCTCTTTGCAGATCTGGGGATCTCGGTATACAAGACTGTAACAGTAGGAGATAATCTCATCCGGATTGTCAGGGCGCTGGAAGAGACGCCGGAAGGGACAGACTTAGTCCTTCTCAACGGCGGCCTTGGGCCCACGGAAGATGACCTTACCCGTGAAGCCCTCCTGGTTCATCTGGGTATCGGCAGCATCATCGAGGCAAGGACGCAGGAGAAGATCCTGCGCCGGGTCGCAGGGAATCCCCTCCCGGGGGATCTGAAGGTGGCGGAGATTCCGGAAGGGGGCATTGCCTTTTTCAATGAAGCCGGAGTGGCCCCGGCCTCCTTAGTAGAGGGAAAGGGAAGAAGATATATCCTGACCCCTGGCCCTCCCCAGGAGCTGAAGCATCTGATGGAGGAGAAAATCATCCCCTTTTTCCGGGAGAAGGGCCTATTGCCCAGGGATGTCCTGCATTCCATTACCCTGAAGTTCACAGGCATCGGAGAATCAAAAGCCGAAGACAAGATCAGAGATCTGATCCGTGGGGACAACCCAACAGTCGCTCCAACCATTAAAGGCGGTGAAATCCATTTCCGGATTACCGGGAGAGGGAAGCTGGAGGTCATCCAGGAGCAGGTTGAGAATCTGGCCCGGATGATCCGGGAACGTCTTGAAGACTATTATGTGGGCTGCGACGGGGAGACGCTGGAACAGCGGGTTGCAGACCTTCTTACAGAGAAGAGCCTTACGCTGGCCGTTGCAGAATCCTGTACAGGCGGCTTTCTGGCCCATACCCTCACCAATATTCCGGGAAGCTCTGCATTCTTTGACCGCGGTTTTGTAACGTACAGCAACAAGGCGAAGATGGATGAGCTGGGGGTCCGGGAATCAGTTCTGGAACAGTATGGAGCAGTGAGCGAGGCGGTGGCCCGGGAAATGGCTCTTGGAACCCGGGAAAAATCCGGTGCTGACCTGGCCATCAGCATAACCGGAATAGCAGGGCCTGATGGGGGCACAGAAGACAAACCTGTTGGTCTTGTTTACATGGGCTTCTGCCTTCAGGGAGAGACCTTTGTGGTACAGCGGATATTTATTGGTGACAGACTTACCTTTAAGCAAAAAGTGGTGAAATTTATCCTGTTTGAAATCCTGAAGAAATTAAAGGAGAATTAAATCATGATTGTAAAAGGTGATATTATCTATACCCCAGACCCTTCAACCTTCCAGGTAATCGAAAACGGCTATCTCTTCATCGAAGACGGCCGGATTGCCGGGGTTGCCCAGGATTACCACGGACAGGAGGAAGTCCTGGACCGCAGCGGCTCCCTGATCCTCCCGCCCTTTGTGGATCTTCATCTCCATGCCAATCAGTTTGCCAACTGCGGACTTGGCTATGGTGAAGAGCTTCTGGGCTGGCTGAAAAAATACACGTACCCTGAAGAAGTCCGCTTCAAGGACCTTGGCTATGCGGAAACCATATATAAGCTGGTGCTGAATCAGCTATGGGCCGGAGGAAGCCTGCGGAGCGTGGTCTATGCAAGCCTCTACGAAGAGGCCACGGATCTGTATATCCGCCTGGCCCAGGAAGCCGGCCTTGGGGCCTATGTGGGCAAGGCCAATATGGACAGGAATTCTGCGCCCTTCTACATAGAGACCACAGAAGAGAGCATCCGGGGAACGGAAAATCTTATCAGCCGCTATGGGGATGGGGATCTTGTCCGGACCATCATCACCCCCCGCTTTGTACCTCATTGCACCACGGAAAGCATGGAGGGCCAGGGAAAGCTGGCCAAGGAGACAGGAACTCCTGTTCAGAGCCATATCAATGAAAGCCTGGCTGAAATCCGCTGGGTGAAAGAACTGTATCCTGATGCGCCCCACTATTCCGGGGTCTACGACAGCTTCGGCCTTTTCGGAGAGCATGGCAAGGCCATTATGGCTCATTGCATCTATAACGAGCCTGCTGAACTGGAGCTTATGAAAAAGCGCGGGATCTACCCCGTGCACTGCCCGGAATCCAATGCCAATCTGACAAGCGGCATCATGGATGTGAAGGGCATGCTTGCTGCAGGGCTTCCGGTGAGCCTGGGTTCGGATATTTCCGGGGGGCAGCATCTCTATATGCCTTATCAGATAGTCCTGGCGATCCAGCTTTCTAAGATGAAGGCCCGGATGGAAGGGGATCTCAGCAAGGCCCTGGAATTCAGCGAGGTCTTCTATATGGCCACCAAGTCCGGGGGCTCCTTCTTCGGTTCCGTGGGGAGTCTGGAAGAAGGCTATGAAGGGGACTTCCTGGTGGTGGATACAAGCAGCCTTCTGGTGCCCGGGGAGGAGCGAAGCCCCTTGGAGCGTCTGGAAAAGTTCATCTATATCGGAAGCCCGGAACAGATCAAAGAACGCTATATCCGGGGGAAGGCTCTGGAAAAGCCTTTCAGGTAAGGGAATGACAGAATTCATCAATCGAGAGCTCAGCTGGCTGGAATTCAACCGCCGGGTCCTGGAGATCAGCCACAGGCCCCAGTTTCCTCTTGGGGAAAAAGCCAGATTCTTAAGCATTTACCAGTCGAATCTGGATGAGTTCTTCATGGTCCGTGCCGGGGCTCTTTGGGATCGGGAGAAAGCAGATTCAGGGAAGGCTGGGGCGAAGGAGCAGCTTTTTGCCATCAGCCGGAGAACCCATGAGCTTTCCCGGGAGGTTTCCAGGGATTACAGAGAGCTTCTTAGCAGGCTGAAAGAGGCCGGTATTGCGCTTTTGCCCTACCAGAGCCTCAATTCCAGGGAGAAATCCTGGGCTTATGAATATTTCCGCAGCCAGATATTCCCCTTGCTGACAGTGCGGGTTCTGACAGATGGGGTTGAATTCCCCCTTGTCCGGAACAAGGCTCTGAATTTCCTGGTCCCCCTGAGGGGCAGGTCAGAAGAGGAGGCTTATGGTCATGTACAGGTCCCTGGTCATACGGAGCGTCTGATTGAGCTTCCAAAGGCAGGGGCTCGGAGGTTTATCCTGCTGGAAGATCTGCTCCGGGAGTCTCTCCCGGAGCTTTTCCCGGATTATCTGGCTGGAAAGCCCCTTTTGTATCGGGTTACAAGAAATGCTGATCTGGAATACCATGAGGAAGAGGCAGAAGATCTCCTGGAAAGCATCCGCAAATCCATCCGCAAGCGGAACTGGGGGCAGGTCGTCCGCCTGGAAATCCAGGGCAAGGGCAAGGCCCAGCTTGTCCATTTCCTCTGGAGGGCCTTCCGCATCTCCGCCCGGGATACCTTCCATTTCAGCATCCCCCTGGACCTGACCTTTCTGGAAGAGCTCCTTGGGAAGAAATGGTTCCAGCCATATCTGATTCCGGCTTTCCAGGGCAGAGGGATTTTTCCCGAAGGCTCAGGCATCAGTTTCTTCCGCAGTATCAGGGAGAGGGATATTCTCTGCCAGGTTCCTTATGATGATTTTGCCGGGGTGACAGAGCTGATCCGCCTGGCGGCCAGAGATGAGAAGGTGGCAGCAATCAAGCAGACCCTTTACCGTGTCAGCAAGCGAAGCCCCATCCTGGAGGCCCTGAGAGATGCGGCGAAGGCAGGGAAGAATGTTACAGTGCTCCTTGAGGTGAAGGCCCGCTTTGATGAGGAAAACAATATATCCTGGGCCAGGAAACTGGAGCGGGCCGGGGTTCAGGTGATCCTGACTCCCTTAAAGCTCAAGACTCACGCCAAGCTTCTTCTGATTATCCGCAAGGAAAAGGAGGCTCCCGGAGGCTACAGGAAGTACTGCCACCTGAGTACAGGGAACTATAACGAGAAGACAGCCAGGGTCTATGAAGATCTGAGCCTGTTTACCTGCCATCCTGAAATCGGGGAGGATCTGGTACAGCTCTTCCACTACCTTACCGGAGCAGCGCCTTTAAAGGGGATGAAGCGTCTCATAGCCAGCCCTCTGATGACACGGAGCTTTTTCAGAGCACAGGTTGAGGAAGAGATTGCAGCAGTCCGAAGCGGGAAGCAGGGACGGATCTGCTGCAAGGTCAATGCTATCATTGACCGAGAGACCATGGAGCTCTTCCTTTGGGCTGCGGGGGAAGGGGTGGAAATCCAGCTGCTGGTCCGGGGGATCTGCAGCCTGCCTCCGGTGCCCGGAATCAGAATCCGCAGCATCGTCGGCCGCTTTCTGGAACATAGCCGCATTTTCATCTTTGGGACGGGTGAAAGGAGAAGGGCCTTCCTGGGCAGCATGGATCTGATGGAGCGTAATTTCGACCGCCGGGTGGAGGTCCTCTTCCCCATTCTTGATCCGGAAAACGCCCAGCGGATCTTCCGGCTTTTCGGACTTCTGATGAAGGATACGGTGAATTCCTATACCCTCCTCCCCGATGGGAGGTACAGGAAAGTGACAGGGAAGATGGGCTTCAACATTCATGAACATCTGTTAAAGGAAGGAATCTGATGAAGAAAAAGGTACTGGTAGCCATGAGCGGCGGTGTGGATAGCGCTGTAGCGGCTCTGCTTCTGAAGGAGCAGGGCTATGAGGTGGTTGGGGTGACCTGCCAGATCTGGCTTAATGAGATCTGCAATATCCAGTCCTCCAAATCCTGCTGCGGCAATGAAGCTGTGGATGATGCCCGGGAAACAGCCCGGGGCCTTGGCATACGCCACTATGTATTCAATTACAGGGAGCTCTTCCGGGAAAAGGTCATTGATGCCTTCTGCGATACGTATCTCCAGGGCAGCACCCCGAACCCCTGCATGAACTGCAATCTGTATATCCGCTCCATTGACCTTCTGGACAGAGCCCTGGCCATGGGCTTCGATTTCATGGCTACAGGCCACTATGTCATCAACGAAATGAATCCTGACAGCGGAGAGTACGAGCTGCGCAAGGGCGTGGATGCGGGGAAGGACCAAAGCTATTTCCTCTATCAGCTGAGCCAGGAGAAGCTTGCTCATCTGCTCTTCCCTCTGGGAAGGCTCACAAAGGAGGAGGTCCGGGACATTGCCCGGAAAGCCGGGATTCCCGTAGCCCAGAAAGCGGAAAGCCAGGATATCTGCTTTGTTCCCGATGGAGATTACGGTGGCTTCATTGAGGAGTATAAGGGGGTCAGGGGCAAGCCTGCTGAAATCATCTATAGAGATGGAATCTCCCTGGGAAGGGGGAAGCCTCTCTATGCCTATACCATAGGACAGCGGAAGGGCTTGGGGATTGCCTGGAAAGAGCCCCTTTATGTCCTTGGGATAAAGGTAAAGGAGAATCAGGTTGTGGTTGGGGAGGCGGCCTGGCTGGGAGCGGCTGGGCTGACTGCTGTACAGCCCTTCTATCTCTCGGAAGCCGGAATCAGGGAGGACAGTCTGGTGCTGGCAAAAGTCCGTTATCGCAGCAAGCCCTCTCTGGCCCGTTTCAGGAAGCAGCCGGAGGGCTTCGCCTTGGAGTTTCTGGAAGAGGCTCAGGCTGTGACAAAGGGTCAGTCCGTGGTCCTCTATCATTCTGAAGATCCGGCCCTGGTCCTGGGTGGCGGCCGGATTGAGACTGTAGCCGGGAAGGAACTTGCTTATGAAAGCAAATAGGCGCCAGGAGATTGGCCGCTATCTGTTTTTTGCTGTGCTGACAGCATTGGTGAACATCGGATCCTTCAGCCTGTATGTCCCGGTTCTGGGGCTGGGGCTGCTCCTGGGAAATACCCTGGCCTTTGCCACTACAGTGGTTTTCGCCTATTTCACTTTCAAACTATTCGTTTTTAAGGGGAGGGACTGGGGGCCTGTTTCCCTTCTGAAGGAATTTTCCGCTTTTCTGGGAACCCGCATTTTTTCCTTCCTCTTCGATATGGGGATGATGTCTGTCTTTGTCACCCTCCTTTCTTTCGATAAGACGGGGATCAAGATTCTCTCCAATCTGGTGATCATCATCGGGAACTATTTTCTGAACAAATACTGGATTTTCAGGAAAAAGGAGGAGACTGGTGGATAAATCCTTTGTACTGGAACATTGTAAGGGGGGGCATCTGTATACCTTGGTAGGAGCCGGCGGGAAATCCACAGCCATGAGGCTCATGGGGAAGCAGCTTCTGGAAGAGGGCTATCGGGTGATCCTCAGCACCACCACTCATCTGCAGAAGGATGAATTTCAGGGCTATCCCTGCCACATCGGCGCGCTGGACAGCCTTCCGGAGATCCAGGGAGCCTTGCTGGCTGTGGCTGGTGAAGCCGGAGAGAAGAAGTATAAGGGGTATAGCCAAGAAGAGTGGGAAGCCTTTCCCATTCCCCTGGACACCATTGTCCTGGTGGAAGGAGATGGTTCCAGGAGGCTGCCTTTCAAGGTCCCCTACAGTCATGAGCCTGTGGTCCCTCGTAATACAGCCAGGATCTTCCTGGTACTCTCCGCAGCTGTTTTCGGGAAAGAGGCAACTGCCTTGAATACCTACAACCTGGAGGGCTTGCAGGAAGCAGTGGGGCCTCAGCCATACTACACCCCGGAAGTCCTGGAAACAGCCATCCGTCAGAGCTGGCTGCAGGGCGGGGATGGCGGGTCGTTCTATCTGCTCCTGAATGGCTGTGATCTCCTGGAAGATCTTCAGGGACTGAAGAAGCTTCTGCAAAGGCTGCGGAAAGAGTCCGGCCTGGAGGGGGCTCTGGTTTCCTGCCACCTGGAGCTGGCATACCACAGGGAGGAAGAGCGTCTTGGGGCTATCGTCCTGGCAGCGGGAGAGGGACGGCGGATGGGAAGGCCAAAGCAGCTTCTGGAGCTGGAGGGGGAAACCTTCCTGAGCCACAGCATCCGCCTTGCAGGATACAGGGGACAGGAAATCCTTGTAGCTCTGGGATATTATCAGGAAGAAATCCAGGAAAAGCTCCCCCCTATAGGCTTCCGCTACCTCCCCATCCAGGATTATCAGGAAGGGATGGGGGGCAGCTTGCGGGAGAGTGTCTTTGCCCTGAGTCCCTGTGAGGCCTTTCTGGTGTTTCCCTGTGATCTGCCCTTTCTGGAAGAGGCGACAATTGCAGCGCTCCTCCGGGTCCACAGAAAGCATCCGGGGAAGATCCTGGTTCCACGGTTCGGGGGCAGGAATGGGCATCCTGTGCTTTTTCCCTGGTCTTCCAGGGAACTCTTCCATCAGGTACAAGGGGATGCCGGGGGACGGGAGATCATCAAGGGCAAGGAGACGATCTATGTGGATCTGGATGATCCTGGGATTGCAGCAGATATTGATTCCCCAGAGGAATACATGAAAGCGGGAGGTGCGGATTTATGGTGAAAGTGCTGGTGCGTGGTGCCGGGGATCTGGCTAGCGGTGTAGGCTATGCCTTTGCGAAGGCCGGTTTCCAGGTGCTGATGACTGAGATTCCAGCCCCTACAGTCATCCGCCGGACAGTCGCATTTGCGGAAGCTGTTTATGAGGGGCAGATAGAGATTGAAGGGGTACAGGGGATTCTGGTTACCCGGGATACCTATCAGGAAAGTATAGATTATGGTAAAATAGGAATCGTGGTGGATCCTGAAGCATCGATACGGAAGGCTTATCAGCCGGATATCCTGGTGGATGGAATCCTTGCGAAAACCAATGTGGGAGGGACGGATATTCTGGATGCTCCCATTGTCTTAGCCCTGGGACCTGGTTTTGAAGCGGGACGGGACTGCCATCGGGTGATTGAAACCAAGCGGGGACATTATCTGGGCAGGGTCATAGAATCCGGCTCCGCGATTGAAAATACGGGGATTCCAGGAATTGTAGAAGGCCGGGGCCTGGAACGGGTTCTCTATTCCCCTGAGGCTGGCAAGGTCCGTCACTTCCGGAAAATCGGAGATGTGGTGGAAGAGGGGGAACTGCTGGCTGAGGTCGGGGATGCCGGGGTGACAGCCCCCTTCCGCGGCGTCCTCCGGGGTCTGATCAGAGAGGGTCTGGAAGTCCCTGCCAGGATGAAAATCGGTGATGTGGATCCCCGGCTCGATCCGGAATACTGCTTTACCATATCTGAAAAAGCCAAGGCGATCGGCCGTGGGGCCCTGGAGGCTGCCCTGGCCCTGGGCGTTGAAAAAGGCCTTTTTGAGGTGCGTTATGCTGAAAGATAAACTGCTGGAGAGGATTTTATCCTCCGGGGAAAAGATGGCTCTGGTGACGATTATCGAGACCAGAGGTTCTGCTCCCCGCCACACAGGCAGCAAAATGCTTGTGGGTTCAGCCGGGATTCTGGAAGGGACTGTCGGGGGAGGCCGGGGGGAATATAACGGGATGCTGGCTGCCCAAGGACAGCTGGAATCCGGAGGCTTCTCCATTCTGGATATCGCCAGGCTTGGGGATGATCCCAAAGAGCCTCTGATGATCTGTGGCGGGGTGAATAAGCTTCTGGTTCAGGTTTTAGAGGGAGAGGTTCTGGATTGCTGGAAAAAAGCTGCCAAAAGAGTGGCCCAGGGCCATGGGGCGAAGATCCGTACAGACCTCATATCAGGGAAGGTAACGCTGGTACCTCTTCAGGAGCCTCCTGAAGCTGGCTGCTTTGATGATTTACTGACACCGGATAAGAATCTCCTGATTCTTGGGGGGGGCTATGTCGGTCAGGCGATTTATGAGCTTGGCATTTATCTGGGCTTCCGGGTTACAGTCTATGATGACAGGCTGGAATTCGCTTCCAGGGAACGCTTTCCCAGGGCGGAGGCGGTAGCTGGGGGAGAATATGATGTGCTGATTGACAGCTATCCTTTTGATGATTATACCCATACGGCCATCGTGACAAGAGGGCACCTGGAAGATGCCCAGTGCCTGCGGAAGGTGCTTGCAAAGCCCGGAAAATATGTGGGCCTGATCGGCAGCATGCGGAAAGTGCGCCTGATTATGGAGGATCTCCTGAAGGATGGTTATGATCCAGAGGAGCTGAAGAAAGTCCATGCTCCTATCGGGCTGGATATCGGAGCTGAAACTCCGGAAGAGATTGCAATTGCCATAATGGCTGAGATTATTGAGGAAAACAATGGGAAGAAGGGTGCAAAAGCTCCATCGGAATAAGGGCCGGAGCAATAGTGGCAGGAAGCAGGGAAAATCCCATCGCCGGATTTTCCTCCTTTTCATTGTCCTGATCCTTCTGGGCATCCCTATGCTGTATACAGCGGTCACCCAGGAGGTGGCTCCTATTGCTGCTGTGGATGATGCCATGGTTGAGGAAAAAATCAAGGCTGAGGGGATGGGTCTGGAAATCATCGAAAAGGATGGCTATACTGTTATCCCAACCTTCCGGGAACCAGTGAAAGGGGTAATCATCTATCCCCACAGGGGGGTATCCCCCAAGGCTTATGTGCCGCTGGCCCTGATTCTGGCCAATAAGGGCTATCTGGTGGTTATTCCCTCTTTCCTCCTCAACAGCCCGGAGCTGGCTGGGAATGTGACTGAGGATATCCTGCGGGAACATGAGGAAATCAGTTTCTGGGCCCTTGCCGGGCATGGCAGCGGGGGGGAGGCCATGTCGGCTCAGCTTGAAACAGATGAAAAGATCAAGGGTGCGATTTTCATGGCAGCTTATCCCGCTGAAAAGGCTGATCTCAGCGAGTCCGGACTGAAGGTCGTTTCCATAACAGGAAGCCTTGATACAAAGACCGATAAGAAACTTTATGAGAGCCATAAATCCAGGCTTCCTGAGGCTACTATGTTTGTGCAGATCGAAGGGGGGAATTTCTCCTACTTTGCCTATTATGAGGATGATGACCCCGGTGAGATTACCCGGGAGGAACAGCAGGTTCAGGCTTCTGTTCAGATCTTCAACATCCTGGATCAGCTCCGGTAGAGGTTGTGATGAAAGAACAGTTTTACCGCAGCAGCCTCCTCCTTGGAGAGGAAGGCATCCGCAGGCTGGGCCAGGCCCATGTCCTCCTTTTCGGAGTGGGGGGGGTTGGCTCCTTTGTGGCTGAGGCTCTGGTCCGTACAGGGCTTGGGGCGCTGACCCTGGTGGATATGGATGTGATCGAGGAGAGCAATCTCAACAGACAGCTCCAGACCCTGCAAGAGAACCTGGGCCGCCCTAAGGCTGAGGTCATGGGGGAGCGCCTGCTGTCTGTAAATCCCCAGCTGCGTCTTACAGTCCGCCACTGCATGTACCTGCCTGAGAACAGGGACGCGTTCTTCCCTGGTCCTGGCTATGATTATGTGGCGGACTGTATCGATACAGTGACAGCGAAAATAGACCTTGCAGCCACTTGCTACCATGCAGGTATCCCGCTGATCAGCGCCATGGGGGCAGGAAACAAACTGGATCCCTCAGCCTTCCGGACAGGAGATCTTTTTGAAACAAGCGGGGATCCCTTAGCCCGGGTCTTGCGCCGGGAGCTCCGGAAACGGGGAATCCCTTCCCTGAAGGTCGTCTGGTCTCCGGAACCCCCTATTCCGGTCTCCCGTCCGGCGGACTATACAGGGAAGCTGGTTGGCAGTGTGGCCTTCTGCCCCTCAGTGGCTGGCCTGATTATGGCTGGAGAGATCATCAGGGATCTGTCAGGGGTCCGTGACAGGAAAGGATAAGAGCTTTTGGACACATATATTCTCGGAATCGAAACAAGCTGTGATGAGACATCAGCAGCTGTGGTGAAAAACGGTAAGGAAGTCCTCTCCAACATCATTTCATCCCAGGCAGACATCCATCGCCTTTATGGGGGGGTGGTTCCTGAAGTAGCTTCCAGAAATCATCTGGAGAATATCCTGCCTGTGATACGGGAGGCCCTGGATGCTGCGGGAATCAAGGCAAGTGATCTGACAGGGATCGGGGTGGCCAATGAGCCTGGCCTGATCGGGGCGCTTCTGGTAGGGCTGATGGCGGCCAAGGGTCTTGCCTACAGCCTGGGAATCCCCCTGATTCCTGTACACCATCTCCGGGGGCATATTTATGCGAATATGCTGGAACATGAGCTGGGCTCTTTTCCAATCCTGGCGCTGATCGTATCCGGGGGGCATACGACCCTGGCCCTTTGGGAAAGCCATGGGGTCATCCGGGTATTAGGGGAGACAAAGGATGATGCTGCGGGAGAGGCCCTGGACAAGATTGCGCGGAAGATGGGCCTGCCCTATCCAGGGGGGCCTGAAATCGAGAGGCTGGCTGCAGAAGGCCGCCCCGGCAACCTGGAATTTCCTGTAGCCAGGCTGGGGGAAGGCTCCCTGGATTTCAGCTATAGCGGCTTGAAGTCTGCTGTAATCAATTACCTCAATCAGGAGAGGCAGAAGGGGCGGGAGCCTGTCCTGCCGGATGTGGCTTATGCGGTGCAGGCCGCGGTCATCCGCTCCATTGCGGAAAAGGTACGCCTGGCTGTCAGAAGGCATGGCGTGAAGGAAGTCGTGCTGGGGGGCGGTGTAACTGCCAACAGGAGCCTGGTTCAGGCTCTGGAGGGAGTGGGAACAGAAGAGGGCTTCCGGGTCCTTCATCCAAGCCCCCTCCTTTGCACGGATAATGGGGTGATGATTGCTGCAGCAGCGCATTATCTTGCAGAGGAAGGGCGTATAGGCGGTCTGGAGACCAATGCCAGGGCGAATGCGCCGTTAACATGATTATCCACAATATCCACAGCTCAACAGACTATATGCTGTGGAAACTGTGGATAAAGGAGGAAATCTGTGGCTAGACGTATAAAAAGAGAACATGAGAAGGACCCTGCTGAACTGAAAAAGCAGGAGCCAAGCGGGGAGCAAAGGAAGGAAGGAAGAAAAAAAGCCTTTGCGGGGCCTCTGCTTCTCCTGCTGCTGGCCGCCTTCTTCCTTTTCGCCTGGTACAGCACCAGAAGCGATGGTGAAAGCTTCTTCAAGCGCGTGGACCAGGTAAAGGGGGACAGGGAACCCTTCCTCATCCTGCTTCTGGAAAGCTCTACCAGCATCGGGGAAGACAGCATGGGGGAAATGGAGAAGCTGGCCAGGGAAGCAGAAGGGATTCTGGAAGTCTTCAAGGTGGAATATAATCCGCAGGATCCCAGCCGGGAAGCGATATACTTTATAGATAATTATGGGATTGAGAGCCTGCCTGCAGCAATCCTTGTAGACAGCCAGGGCGAAGTGTTCAGGCGCTATGCGGCTCCTGTATCCCATGATGAAGTACTGGAAGATGCCAGAGGGCTGGCTGATGATGAAAGTTGAGAAGAGCATGAAGAGACAGATCGATTATCTGAGAATCTCCCTGACGGACCGCTGCAATCTCCGCTGTGTGTATTGCATGCCTGAGGAAGGGGTTCAGCTGATGAAGCATCAGGAGCTCATGAGCTATGAGGAGATCCTGAAGCTGGTCCGGTCCCTGGTCCCCCTAGGCATCCGCAAGATCCGCCTCACAGGAGGAGAGCCCTTGGTCCGGCTGGGGGTGGAGGAACTGATCCGGAGTCTGCGGGCTATTCCCGAGATTGAGGATATCACCCTGACCACGAATGGCATACTCCTGGAAGAGAAGGCTGAGGCCCTGAAGGAAGCGGGGCTGACCAGGGTCAATGTAAGCCTTGATTCCCTGAATCCAGAGAAATTCCACCAGATTACCCGCTGGGGGGATCTGGAACGGGTCCTCCGGGGGATCCGCAAGGCAATTGAGACAGGCCTTACCCCTGTCAAGATCAATGTGGTGGCGATCCGGGGCTTTAATGATGAGGAATTTCTGGATTTTGCACGCTTTGCCATGGAGGAAAAGGTCCAGGTACGCTTTATCGAGCTGATGCCCATCGGGGAAAGCGATGAAGAGGCGTTTCTGAAGCATATTCCAGTGGATGAGATCCGGGGCATCATTGAAAAAGCCTACCCCCTTGAGGAAACCCAGTCTATCCGCACAAACGGACCGGCTGAGAATTATCTCCTTCCCGGAGGAGAGGGTTCAGTAGGCTTTATCGGGGCTCTGTCCCATAAGTTCTGCAGCAGCTGCAACAGGCTGCGCCTGACAGCAGATGGCAGGATGCGCCCCTGCCTGCACAAGGATCTGGAATATGATGTCCTGAAAATGATCCGGGAGGGTGCAGGGGAAGAAGAGCTCAGGGATTTTGTTTCCAGGGAAGTCATCGGGAACAAGCCCAAGGAGCATGAAATGGAAAAAGGCTGGGGCGGCCAGAGCCGCAAGATGTCCCAGATCGGAGGTTGAGATGGAGTTTACCCATATAAACGAGAAGGGCGAAGCAAGGATGGTGGATGTGACAGAAAAGTCCGTCACAGCAAGGACGGCACTGGCCAGAGGGCGGATCCGCCTGACCCCGGCCATCCTGAAGGCGATTCTGGATCAGGCAGTGCCTAAAGGGGATGTCTTCGGGGTAGCCCGGGTTGCCGGAATCCTTGCGGCCAAGCAGACAGACCGCCTCATTCCCATGTGCCATCCCCTGCCCCTTACAGGTTGTGAAGTGGAGTTTGCCATTCTGGAAGAGGAACTGGCTATTGAAGCAACCTGTCTGGCCAAGGTAGAAGGCAAGACAGGAATCGAGATGGAAGCGCTGACAGCCGTTTCAGTCGCCTTGCTTTCCATCTATGACATGTGCAAGGCCATTGATAAGGGTATGGTGATTGAAGACATCTGCTTGCTGAAAAAAACAGGCGGCAAGTCAGGAACCTATGAAAGGAGCAAATAGGAATGGGAAAAATATTAGCAGTATGCATCAGCACCCGGAAAGGGGAGCAGAAGAAGGAGATTCCCCAAGGGGAGTGCCTTGTGGATTTCGGCATCAAGGGAGATGCCCATGGGGGGAACTGGCATCGTCAGATCAGCCTCCTTGGGACAGAAAGCGTTGATGAGATGCGGGCCAAGGGCCTGACCCTCTCCAATGGGGATTTTGCGGAAAACATAGTCACGGAAGGGATCGCTCTGAAGACCCTGCCCATCGGCACCATTCTTTCCCTGGGTAAGGAAGTGGAACTTGAAGTGACCCAGATCGGGAAGGAGTGCCATTCAGGCTGTGTCATCATGAAGACAGCAGGGAAGTGCGTGATGCCAACGGACGGGATTTTCGCTATTGTCAGGAAGCCTGGCGTCATCCAGGCTGGGGATGAGATCCAGGTGAAAAATGTTTAAGATCGCCATTCTGACAGCCAGTGATGCGGGCTCCAGAGGAGAGCGGGAGGACCGCTCCTCCCTGGTGATCCGGGAGCTGATCCCTCCCATCGGAGAGGTTGTGGATTATGCCCTGGTAGCGGATGAACGGGCTGCCATCAGCGAAGTACTGGCCAGATGGGCGGATCAGGGGATTGCAGATCTGATCATGACAACGGGAGGAACTGGCTTCTCGCCAAGAGATATCACCCCTGAGGCCACCTTGGATGTGGTGGAACGTGCTGTTCCGGGAATCCCTGAGGCCCTGCGGGCCATGAGCTATCAGAAGACGCCCCGGGCGATGCTTTCCAGGGGGACAGCAGGCATCCGGAAGCAGACCCTGATCATCAATATGCCGGGAAGCCCGATTGCCTGCAGGGAATATATGGAGTTCCTGCTTCCCGTTTTGGAACATGGACTGGAAATCCTTACAGGAAAAGGCGGGAACTGCGCCCGACCGGATCAGAAACAGGAAAAATAGGGGGGGATTCCCCCCTTGCATTTTACAAGGTGATTTGTTATCATCTATTTAGCACTCACGATTATGGATTGCTAATACTTTTTAATGGAGGGAATCATATGAGTTTCAAAGTTGTTGGTAACCGTGTCGTCGTCAGGCAGACGGAGTCTGTGGAGAAAACAGCCAGTGGCATCCTGCTCCCGGACACAGCCAAGGAAAAGCCTTTTGAGGGAGAAGTGGTCGCTGTGGGTCCTGGACGGACCCTGGAAGACGGGACCCGGGAGGTCATGGATGTGAAGGCGGGTGACAGAGTCATCTTCTCCAAATACGGAGGCCTTGAAGTGAAGATTGACGATGTAGATTATCTGGTTCTGCGCCAGGATGATATATTAGTTATTTTAGACTAGGAGGATTGGGAAAATGGCAAAAGAACTGAAATTCGGCACAGACGCCAGAAAAGCCATGGAGGCTGGGGTAGATGCCCTGGCCAACGCTGTCAAGGTCACCATGGGGCCAAAGGGCAAGAATGTGGTCCTGGAGAAGAAATACGGTTCTCCCCTGATCACCAATGATGGGGTGACCATCGCCAAGGAAATCGAACTGCCGGATCCTTTTGAAAACATGGGGGCCAAACTGGTCAAGGAAGTCGCCACGAAAACAAATGATGTAGCCGGGGATGGTACGACCTCAGCCACAGTCCTGGCTCAGGCTATCATTAAGGAAGGTCTGAAGAACGTGGCTGCAGGAGCGAATCCGATCATCCTCAAAAAGGGGATCGAGAAGGCTGTGGAACTCTCTGTGGAGGAAATCCGCAGAATGAGCCAGAGCGTGGACAGCAAGGCTTCCATCGCTCAGGTCGCTTCCATTTCTGCCAATGATCCGGAAATCGGCGATCTGATCGCTGAGGCGATGGAGAAAGTGGGGAATGACGGGGTCATTACTGTAGAAGAATACCAGGGCTTTGGAACAAACCTGAAAGTCGTGGAAGGGATGCAGTTCGATCGGGGTTATCTCTCCTCCTATATGGTAACTGACAGCGAAAAGATGGTATCGGAACTGGAGGAGCCTTTCATCCTCATCACAGATAAGAAGATCAACAGCATCCAGGAGATTCTCCCTGTGCTGGAAAAAATCGTCAAGACAGGGAAATCCCTTCTTCTCATTGCCGAAGATGTGGAAGCGGAAGCCCTGGCTACACTGATCGTCAACAAAGTCCGGGGTACCTTTAACTGTGTTGCTGTGAAGGCCCCTGGCTTCGGGGACCGCCGGAAGGCTATGCTCCAGGATATCGCCATACTCACGGGAGGCGAAGTGATTTCCGAAGAGCTGGGGCTGAAGCTGGATCAGGTGGAACTGGAGCAGCTGGGCTCTGCCAGACAGGTTGTTGTCGGCAAGGAGTTCACCACCCTGGTAGAGGGCCGGGGGGATAAGAGCCGTCTGGCAGCCCGGGTGGCCCAGATCAAGCGGGAATATGAGGAATCCACATCGGATTTTGACAAGGAAAAGCTCCAGGAGCGGGCTGCGAAGCTGGCCGGAGGTGTGGCTGTTATCCAGGTAGGGGCCGCCACAGAAACCGAAATGAAGGAGAAGAAACTCCGGATTGAAGATGCTCTGGCCGCAACCAAGGCTGCTGTGGAAGAAGGGATCGTGCCTGGAGGAGGTGTCTGCTTGGCTGATATCATTGGCAAAATTACAGACAGCGGCCTTGAAGGGGATGCCTTAACAGGCCTGCATATCGTTAAGAAAGCCCTAGAAGCCCCGGTGAGGCAAATTGCTGCTAATGCCGGTGCAGAAGGCTCTGTGGTAATTGAGAAAGTCATGTCTTCCCCTGAGGGCATGGGCTTCAATGCCCTGACAGGAGAATATGTAGACATGGTTAAAAGCGGGATTGTAGACCCGGCTAAGGTTGTCCGCTCTGCTCTGCAGAATGCAGGCTCCATTGCCGCACTTCTCCTGACAACAGAAACCCTTGTCGCTGATATCAAGGATGAAAAAGCCGATCTTGCGGCCATGGGCGGCATGGGCGGCATGGGCGGTATGATGTAGCCTCCTGAGCTCAAATAAAAAAAAGCCTCCGGATCATTCCGGAGGCTTTTTATTGTTCTGGCCCTGATGAGGATAATTCTCTGCAAGGAAATCCCCTGCGCGGATATGGGCTGTCTCATGAGCCAGGGCCCTCAGGCGCCTGGAGGGGGAAAGACGGCTGTTGATGCAGATAAGAAACCCTTCCTCCGGCCCCTTGATCGTGAAGCCATGGATCTGGCCAGGAAGGTCTGTAAGAAGGACGCTGTAATCCAGCTCGGCATCCTGTTCATCGGAAATAGGCATAGGAGAACCTCCATTCATGTTGTCTATGGAGCATTCTAACAGAAGGGCAGGGTCATTGTACGGACTATATCAATATTTTTTCAGGGCCCTTTCCAGGATGGCCGCAACCTCTTCCCGCCCTCTTGCCGAAAGCCTTCCTGTCTTCATGAAAAGGAGCTTCAGCTCCGGCTCTCCATGGAGGAGGTCCAGAATCTCCCGGACATCAGGATCGTTTCCTTCCGGGCTCCTGTGCCGCACATCGGATACACCCAGGAGGAAATCCGTGGTCACTCCGAAAAAATCTGCCAGTTCAAGGAGACGCTTATGTTCCGGTATGCGCTTGTCATGTTCATACTGGGAGACCGAGGCTGCCGTCAGGGGATGGGCTCTTCCTGCATTAAAGCTGCTGCAGAACTGGATCTGATTCAGTCCCATCTCCAGACGCAGAAGGCGCAGGCGCTGGCCGAATGTCATTTTCAGCATGATTTTCCACCTCCGATTTCAATCATCTTAACACAGAATATACAGAAATGAAATATTTTTATGATATCGACTCTCCCGGCTTGACAAAAATATATGGAAGATTTATCATATAAATAACACAAACGAAATATCAGCCCCGGAGGATTCCGATATGAAGCTATACAGGCTGTCCGCTCTGCGTAAGGCATTGGGGGAGACACAGGCAGAGGCTGCAGCAGCCCTGGGGCTCTCTAAAAGCAACTATTATCTGAAAGAAAAGGGTGTCCTGTCCTTTTCCAGGGAAGACCTTCTGCGGATTATCTGCCGCTATCGCCTTACAAAGGATGAATTCTGGGATATTTTTTTTGAGGAAGATATTAACAGATGCGAAATGACGGATCGGGATATGGAAGACTTGCCTTAGGGGGATGGAGGCCGCAGCGCTTTAACAGGCTGCGGCCTCCCTGTTGCCGTTTGTCCATTGCGGCCTCTTCATGGTAGAATGATAAAAATAGGAGAGGGGGATGGTTATGGCAAATAGAATGAACAGGCTGATGATATATAAGCTGATTTTCTCCCTGCTCCTGGGCTTCCTTTCTTTTCTGGGGATCTATGCTTCCCTGAAAATCGACTTCAACGGGACTTCGGTGAATTTCGCCCTAAGCCTGATCCTCCCTATGCTTGTCGCCCTTTCCTTCGGTCTCGGTTATGCCATATTCAGCATTACAGCCGGACTGGCTGTATTCTACCCCTTCATCCTGGGGCCATATAATGGCTGGGCCTCTCTGGTCCCCAGCGCCTCTCTGATCCTCTGGGTAGGGCTTCAGGGCTGGGGCAGCATGAAAAGGCGCAGGGAGAAGGCCTTCTGGAACAGCATGTATTTCCTTCAGGGCCTCTATGTGCTTATGAAGTTCCTTCTATACATCATGCTGTTCCAGTTCCTTCTGACTTTCAATCCGCCTTTCTGGTATCCCCTGGCCTATCGGTGGGTAGGGATGGATGTGATCCTGCTCTTTGCCGTAAAGGGCGTCCTGGTGGATACGGTTCTCCTTGCTCTCGCTGATGCCATCCTTCTCCTGCCCCTGGTCCGGCGCTTCTTCCTGCTGCCTGTATCAAAGGCTTCCAGATATAATTCTCCGATCCTGCTGGGCCTGGTTCTCTTCGGCACTGTTTTCACCCTCCTGATCCTCTATGTCAACAATGTGATAATCGGGGGTGCATCCCAGCTGGAGTGGCTGTTAGATCCTGACCAGGGGACAGTGGTCACCCTCAGCCTCAGCGTCCTGCTTTTCGGAGTCATGGGGGGGATTGCCGTACGCTTCTTCCAGCGGAATCAGGAAGCCCGGATCGCCCTGGAGCGTAAGAACCGCCAGATCCGGTCCATGAATCTGCAGCTGGAAAAGAGGGTGGAAGCCAGAACCCAGGAACTGCGGGCCGCTGTTGCAGAGCTTCAGGAGTTCTCCTTCGGGGTTTCCCATGACCTCAAATCTCCTGTCCGTGCGGTGGAAGCATATACCCAGATGCTCATGGAGGACCTGCCGGAGATCCCTGATGAAAGCAGGAAGATGCTGGCGTCCGTCTACGGCCTCTGCGGACGGATGACGGGACTCATTGAAAAGATACTGGAATACAGCACAATCAGCAGGAGAAAGCCTGTCTTTGAGCAGGTCCCCCTCATCCCGATACTGAAGGAACTGAAGGATGAGTTCATCATGGCTAATCCGGACAGGCATCTGAATATCAGCATTTCAAGTGAGGAGGAAGGCCTTGCCCTGTGGGGAGACCGGATCCTCCTCCAGGACCTTTTCGCCAATCTCCTTTCGAACAGTGTGAAGTTCAGCAAGAATGCAGACCCGGCAGAAATCAGCATCAGCCTGGGAAAAGGGGAGGCTGGGATCCAGGTGGTCATCCGGGACAATGGGGCCGGTTTCGATATGCGCCATCAGGAGAAGCTTTTCTCCCTCTTCCAGCGCCTTCATAGCCAGGAGGAGTTCCAGGGTTCAGGCATCGGCCTGGTGATGGTCAGGAAGATCCTTCAGATCCATAAGGGGGAGATCAGGCTGGAAAGCGAGGCAGGAAAAGGGACAACAGCCACTCTGCTCTTTCCTGGAAGGGGGGAGCAGAATGTATAGGGTGCTGATTGCAGAAGACATGGAAGGAATCCGGCTTCAGCTTAAGCGCCTCTTTCTCTGGGGGGAGGCCAGCGGTTTTGAAATCGCGGGGATGGCCAGGGACGGTCAGGAAGCCCTGGATCTGCTGGACAGGGAAGCCTTTGACCTGATCCTTTCGGATATACGGATGCCCCGGATCGACGGACTGGAACTATTGCAGGAAGCGAAAAGGCGCAATCCCGGACAGCTTGTCCTGTTCCTCAGCGATCATGGGGAATTCGAAATCGCCAGAGCGGCCCTCCGCCTGGGGGTAAAGGATTATCTCCTGAAGCCTGTTAATCCCAAAGAACTGGCAGAGCTTCTGGCAGGGATTAAAGCGGAATTAGATGAACGGCAGCAGGAAGCTTCCGGCTTCCCTGAAGCCAGGATCCTGAGCATAGCCGCCCAGCTCCGCCTGGGGAATGAAGAAGCAGTGGCCCTGGCAGAAGGCTTGCAGAAAAGCCTTGTGGAGGATGGGCAGCGTTCGCCGGAGGACCTGGGGATCTTATGGGAAAGGATCATCGCTTCCCTGAACCAGGAAATCCTCAAAGAGCATCCTTGGCTTTCCGATATCGAAGATGCCTGGGATCCCAGGGAAACCCTGTCAGAATATGTGCGGAGGATACAGCAGCGTATCAGAGCCTTTTTCCCCGGGGAGGCCGCAGGTCCTTATGTACGCAAGGTCTGTATGGAAATTCTGACTGGTCTTGGGAAGGACCTTTCCATGGAGGATCTGGCTGCTTCCCTTTTCCTCTCAAAAAACTATCTGGGGGAGCTCTTCCGGGAAGAGGCCGGACAGACTGTCAGCGCCTATAAGGCCTTTGTGAAGGTGGAGAGAAGCAAGTATCTCCTCCGCCATAGCAGCCTGCGCTGGTATGAGATTGCCAATGAACTGGGCTATAGCAATATCGAGTATTTCACCAAGGTCTTCAAAAAAATCCAGGGGGAGACCCCCCAGGAATACAGAAACCGGAATCTGTATGGGAAGCTTCCTTAAAAATTTCATGTTGTCCCGCTGCGGCGCAGGGTATGATGGAACCATCAGAAAGGCCGCAGGATTCAGGCGGCATGAAGGAGGTAAGGAAGATGAAAAGAAAGAGCATTCTGTTCCTGGCGCTGATCCTGATGGGTATTTTCGCATTTGCTGGCTGTGCTGATAAGGCGGAAGAGGAAAAGGATCAGGAACGCTACAAGGTATCCATCCTGATTCCCGGGAAGCATATTGATGGCGGGTTTATGGAAGCCGCCTTCCGGGGCTATACCCAGGTGCGGGAGAAGCTTCCTGTAGATGTGGACTACATCTCTGAAGTATCTGCCACATCCGATGTGAAGGTCCTCACAGAGGCTATGAGAGCACTGGCTGAAAAAGGACCGGATATGATCATCGGCCATGGGGGGCAGTGCAATGTCCCGGCTGAAACCATCGCCAAGGAATTCCCGGATATCCGTTTTGTGGTCATCCAGGGGAATGTAAAGGGTGACAACCTTTCAAGTTATGTGGTCCTGCAGGAAGAGTCTGCATGGCTGGCAGGAGCCCTTGCCGGACTTACCACGAAATCTGATGTGGTGGGGCATATTTCTGGTGCATGGCCGAATCCTGGCCTGATCGGGCGGGCTGCCTTCTATGATGGCCTGATGTACACCAATCCTGATGCCAAGTTCCTTACCTGGTTCACAGGAAACCTGGATGACAAAGAAATCAACAGAGCTGCTGCTGAGGCGGAAATCAAATACGGAGCAGATGTGATCTATACCATGCTCAATGCCGGCCGGGCCGGCGTCATCGATCAGATCAAGAGTACCAATGGAGCTGTCCGCCATATCGGCAATGTATCTGACTGGACCAAGGTGGACAAGAGCTTTATCGGTTCTGCAGTAGCGGATTCCTCCGTGGCGATCTTCAATGCGGTGAAGGATCTTGTGGACGGGAAATGGAAAGCCAATGAAGTGCTGAGTATCGGTCTGGAAGAAGAGAGCGTGGTACGCCTGGCCCTGGCCAGCGATGTCTCCAAAGATGTACAGGAGCAGATCAAAGAACTGGCCGAGAAGCTTGAAAAGGGAGAGATCACCATCAAGACCACCTATGCCGGTCAGGAATTCTATCCTGCAACTGGAGCCTTTGTGGATCAGAGCTTCAAGGAAACCCTGAAGAAATAAGCTGAAATATATTTAAGAACAGGCAGAGCGCCGGCCCAGGTCTTCCTCCATGGGCCGGCTTTGCCTTTCCGGAGATTGCTTTTACCCCACCCAATTTTATCTCTTTTTACTGCCACATGCTGTTTCTTTATGATATACTGAAACAGTATTTGAGACGCAAAGGAGCCTGATAAGATGAAGACCTTTGACCATAGCATAAAGGAAATATTGTATTGGGATCATGAGATCGCCGCCCGGGTCGAAGAGCTGGGGAAGCGGATCACAGAGGATTACCAGGGGGAAGAGCTGATGGTAGTGGCTGTCCTCCGGGGATCGATTCTTTTTGTGGCAGACCTGGTCCGTCATATCGACCTTCCGGTGATTCTGGATACCATGGCTGTATCCTCCTATTACAACGGGACTGATTCTACAGGGAAGGTCAAGATCAATAAAGACCTGGAAAGCTCCATCACCGGGAAGAACGTCCTGATTGTAGAGGATATTGCTGACAGAGGGGTAACCCTGAATTTCCTTGTAGAGATGCTTCAGGTCCGGAAGGCCAAGTCCATCCGGATCTGCACCCTCCTGGACAAGCCCTCCCGGAGGACGGATGAGGTCCGTCTGGACTATATCGGCTTTGAGATTGAGGATAACTTCGTGGTGGGATACGGGCTGGACTTCGCCCAGAAGTACAGGAACTACCCCCATATAGGGATTCTTAAGGAAGAAATGTATAAGGAGTAGAATGATGGCAGAAGAGAAGAAAGATGTGATTGTGGTCCTGGATTTCGGCGGCCAGTATAATCAGCTCATCGCAAGGAGAGTCCGGGATGCCGAGGTGTACTGCGAGATGCTGCCCTATGATACCCCTGTCCATGAACTCCGGGAAAAGAAGCTCAAAGGGATCATCTTTTCCGGGGGTCCCAACAGCGTCTATGAGGAGGGAGCGCCGCGGATTTCCGAGGAGGTCCTTCAGCTTGGCGTCCCTGTTCTGGGCATCTGTTATGGGATGCAGCTCATGGCCCATATGCTGGGGGGAAAAGTAGAGCCTTCTGAATTACGGGAATATGGCAGGCGGGACTATGTAATTGTAGAGAAATCCCCTCTGGTGGAAGGGGTCATGCTGGAGAATACCTGCTGGATGAGCCATACGGATCAGCTTACTGAACTGCCCCCTGGCTTTATCAACCTGGCCAGCACGGAAACCACGCCCCATGCGGCCATGGCCAACGAGGAAGCCCGCCTCTATGGGATCCAGTTCCACCCAGAGGTCCGGCACACCCCGGAAGGCCAGAAGCTTCTGGAGAACTTCCTTTTTGAAATCTGTCATTGCAGCAAAAACTGGAGCATGGATTCCTATGTGGAAGAACAGGTGGCGGAAATCCGCAGCCAGGTAGGGAGCAGGGAAGTCCTCTGCGGCCTGTCCGGGGGCGTGGACTCTGCTGTGGCAGCCATGCTTGTGCACCGTGCTGTAGGAGACCAGCTGACCTGTATGTTCGTGGACCATGGCATGCTCCGGAAGGGCGAGCGGGAAAGCGTGGAAGAGACCTTCAAGGGGAAATACGGCATCCGCCTGGTGACTATTGATGCAGCAGAGCGTTTTCTGGGAAAACTCAAAGGGGTCACCGATCCTGAAAAGAAACGGAAAATCATCGGGGAAGAGTTCATCCGGGTCTTTGAGGAGGAATCAGCCAGACTGGGGAGCTTTGACTTCCTGGTCCAGGGCACCCTGTACTCCGATGTGATTGAAAGCGGCACAGCCACGGCCCAGACCATCAAAAGCCACCATAATGTCGGGGGTCTCCCCGAGGACTTCTCCTTTGAGCTCATCGAACCCCTGAAATGGCTTTTCAAGGATGAAGGACGGCGGCTGGGACTTGTTCTGGGTCTTCCGGAATCCATAGTCTACAGACAGCCCTTCCCCGGTCCGGGCCTTGGTATCCGGATCCTTGGAGAAGTGACGGAGGAGAAGCTGGCTATTCTAAGGGAGGCTGATGCCATCGTCCGGCAGGAAATCGAGGGTTATGACCATAACAGGGAGGTCTGGCAGTATTTTGCCGTCCTGCCGAATATGCGCAGCGTGGGTGTTATGGGGGATGCCAGGACTTATGCTTATACCATTGTGGTCCGGGCTGTAGGGAGTTCTGACGGGATGACGGCGGACTGGTCCAGGATTCCTTTTGAAGTCCTGGAACGGATCTCCAACCGGATTGTCAATGAGGTCTCTCATGTGAACAGGGTAGCTTATGATATCACAAGCAAGCCTCCTGGAACCATTGAGTGGGAGTAAGAACCGGAAAGCCGGAAACCATTGATATGACTGGTTTTTTAACACTTCAAATCAGGCGTTGATACTGATTTGATACTAAATCTTATTCCTATGAATATTTAGACAGAGTTAAAAGCTCCCGTCTGAACGCTAAAGTTCAGACGGGAGCTTTTGTTATTTATTCAGTTCTTTTATTAAGAAGTCACTCAATTCCTGCGACGGGACTTTTGCCCACCGTTGCGTAGTATCAAATTCGGGGTATCTGTATCGCCATTTATCGTATGCTTCTTTAGTGATTTCTCCGGATTTTAGCTTTGCCGCTTCCTGTCGCCAAGCCGTAAAAATTTTAATCATTTCCTCATAATTCCGACCTTTGGACTTGTCCAGCCGCAGACATATTCCAGTATCATCTTCACTGATTGTTAAGCCGTAGATATCTTCCAGCGTGAACAGTGTATGAGCTAAGCCTAAATAACTGTCTATATCGGGGACGTTTAACGCTAATGGACTGACCTCTAAAACATTCGCAAGGTCAGCTATCATATTTTCCTTTGGTGTCCGATCTCCAGCTTCATATTGCGCCATGCGGACATCAGCGGTCTTTTCGGTAAAGCCAATCGCCATACCTAAATATTTCTGCGTCATGCCACGCAGATTGCGGATAAATCTTATTCTTTCTCCAATAGCCATAATTAAACTCCTTTAAAAATCCGTTGACAAACACAGTTTAACATATATGTTTAAGGATAGTCAAGAGAAACTTAAATAAAAAAGTTTAATATTTTTTCATAAACCACTTGACTTAACGGAATATGTTTAGTATTATAAGAGATATTAAACTAATTAGTTTAATATGCAACAACTGAATAACCGTTGCGTGTCACGGTAATGACATGTCCGCCCGGGCAAATCGGAAGGCGACCAGAAAGTATTCCGACACTAAAAAAGATTCTATCTAAAAGAATAGGAGGGGAGAGAAAACATGAGTAACACATTTATGAGGGTTGACGATGTTGTCAAAGAGCTAAGCGTATCGAAGCCGTATGCTTACAAGCTGATACAAAAGCTCAACGAGGAACTCAAACGGAAAAATTATATAACTATTTCCGGGCGAGTAAGTAAGAAGTATTTTCAAGAAAGAATTTATGGGTTACAAGCTGAAAAAGAAAGGAGCGAATAATTATGCCAGCATATAAGGACGAAAACACAGGAAAATGGTATGTATCATTCTATTTTACAAACTGGAAGGGTGCAAAGGAAAAGAAAATGAAACGGGGGTTTTCACGAAAATGCGATGCGCAGGCGTGGGAGCGTGAGTTTCTACAACAAAAGAACGCTGATTTAACAATGACCTTTGAAGCGTTTGTAAAAATCTATATGGATGATATGAAAAACCGCATTCGGGAACACACTTGGCAAACGAAAACAAACATTATTCAATCCAAACTATTGCCTTATTTTAAAGACAAAAAGATGTGCGAGATTGCTCCGAAAGACATTATACAATGGCAAAATGAACTGATTGACTATCGGGATAAAAATGTCAAACCATTTTCAGCAACTTATCTCAAAACCATTCATAATCAAATCAGCGCAATTTTCAATCATGCGGTTCGCTTTTACGAGCTCAAAAGCAATCCGGCACTCAAAGCAGGGAGCGTTGGAAAAAAGGAAGCCACTGAAATGCTGTTTTGGACGAAGGATGAATATTTAAAATTTGCAGATTCCATGATGGACAAACCGTTATCGTTCTATGCCTTTGAAGTTTTATATTGGTGCGGTGTGCGAATGGGTGAAATGTTAGCCATTACACCTGCGGATTTTGATTTTGAGAAAAACACCCTATCAATCACAAAATCATATCAGCGGCTAAACGGTAGGGATGTTATCACAGACCCGAAAACGCCCAAAAGCAAACGTGTTATTCAAATCCCGGACTTTTTAAGTGAGGAAATAAAGGAATATATCAAATCACTATACGGCTGTTCGCTCACCGACCGTTTGTTTCCGGTGACGAAAAGCTATCTGCATTATGAAATGACAAGGGGATCGTCCGAGCAAGGTATTAAAAGAATCCGTATTCATGATTTAAGACATTCACATGTATCGCTTTTAATAGAAATGGGGTTTTCGGCAATTGCTATTGCTGATCGTGTTGGGCATGAGAGCATTGATATAACCTATCGGTATGCACATTTATTCCCTACAAAGCAGATAGAAATAGCTGATAAATTAAACATTGAAAGAGGAGGATTTTAATTATGTCATTGAAAATATATGATGGCCATGGTCGTTGGCGCAATAAAACGGTTGCATTTCGCATATCGCCTGAGGAAGATAAGCAGCTTGAAAAGGAAGTGGCTTTATCCGGTTTAACAAAGCAGGATTATATTGTTCGGCGTTTGCAAAACAAGGATGTTGTTGTAGTTGGAAATCCCCGTGTTTACAAGGCATTGCGGAATCAGCTTGCCGAGG
>CAYMDI010000005.1:0-27574 GCA_964389165.1 uncultured Eubacteriales bacterium
TCTCTAATAGCCCTGCTTCAGTTCCAGGGTATAGGTGCTGCCATCTGTAAGAGGAAGGTCATCCATCCCCGTCTCAGCCATCGCCCCATCCACAGCAATGGACCACCAGTACTGCTGGCTGTCATCTGCCTTCATATCCTTCACCGCTGTAATGAAACGGCCATAATCGGAATCCTGAGCACTCACCAGGCCTTCCTCTACAAGCAGATCCCCTAGGTAATCTTCATCCGTCTCATAGGCAAAGGACTTCTCATAACCATCTCTGGAAGACAGGACCTCTACTGTCACAGCCTTCCCCCCGGCCTGGGCCTCTGGCTTGCTGACCTGCCAGAGGATCCCCGCAGCAGCCAGCGCCACCGCAAATAATATGCCTGCCAATAGTCTTTTCTTCATTTTTACTGCCTCCTAGCTGAATTTTTTTCCAACCGAATAGCAGGGTGGCCTGAGGCTGGCTCCTTCCCTCCCGCCCTGAGAGGCAGAAAAAAACCAGACCTCAAAAGCCGGTCTGGTAAAAAGCGCAATAAAGCAACTTTCTATCCTGGACCTTCCCTCCGAAGGTGGATATCCCACATCCCAACAAAAGATATCCTGGCTTGCGCTTCTTCCGCCGGCCTGCCTTCCCCGGTCACCCGAGTGGCTTCATAGGCCCTTGTCTGCGCTTACAGTAGCGGGGGCTGCTGCGGGATCTCACCGCATTCCCTCTTGTTGATGTGTTGCTGGATTATCGTATCACAAGGAGCGTTCTCTGGCAAGGGTGCCAGGCTGATTCCCTCTAAACATCTATAGTTTCATACTTTCAACTGTAGAGTTTCCCACACTCTCTGCCAGCCATTGGAGCAGGATGCTGCCAAAGGCCTCTGGATGGGTTTCCATAGGACAATGCCCTGCCCCGGGAATCTCTGCAAAGAGCCCATCCGGACGGAGCTTTTTCAAGGTTTCCCCCTCTTCTGGACCCACCCATTCATCTTCAGCCCCCCGGATGTAGAGGAGCGGATAGGCCCCCTCTTCCAAGGGGATGGGGGAGGGCTGCCTCATGGTCCGGGACATCTCCAGAAGGGAGGCTGCAGTACCCTGGAGTTCCAAAGGCCTCAGATAGCCCCCTACCGCGTTCCCATCAGGAACCTGACCATAAGCCCCTTCCAGAAGATTCCGGATATTCCCTTCACCAATGGACCTTGCCAGAATCACCTCACCCCAGCGGAAGAAGGGGGGGAAGGCTAAAAGCTTGCCCAGGAAGCCAGCAGAGGACTCCCGGACCATCCCATCGGCCATGAAAAGGCCTTCCACCTGATCTGGCCGGCTCATGGCCATTGCAGCCACAGTCCCTCCTCCCATGGAGTGCCCCCCCAGGATCCATCCCAGACCCGGCAGGCCCTCCTGATTCAGAAGCTTCCACATAAGCGCCCCTCTGGCCTCCTGGCTGTGGTCCAGTCCCGCCTTTCTGTCGCTGTAGCCGAATCCGGGGAGATCTGCAGCCAGCACCCTGTATCCGGCCCTGGTCAGGGTGGGAACCGTCTCCCGCCAGCTGAAGGTAGAACCCCCCAGCCCATGGAGCAGGAAGACCTGCCCCTTCAGCTCCCCTTCTGCAGGAAAGACCCGGTAATGGATGGAAGTCCCTTCCAGCCCTATAATGCGGCTTTCCGGAAAAGGCAGGCCCCCGGGAAGGAGCTCTTCTCCCCTGGGAAGGAGAAAAGGCAGGGCCAGGAGCAGGAAGCAGCCCAGAAGGAACAGGGGCAGTCCCCTTCCCCCTCTTCTTTTTCCAGTTCTGTTCAACCTCTCCCTGTCTTTCATCCCTGCTCCTTTCCCAGCTCTCCTCCGGAAGAGCTGAAAAGACCCGCCTTTGCAAGGCGGGTCTTCCTATAATCCATATATGTTATGCAGCCATGGCTTCCCAGCCCTTGATCATGGCATCCAGCCGCTCTTTGACCCCATCTCCCAGGAAGCGTGCTTCCACGTCCAGGAAATGGCCATACATGACATCCTGCTGCTTGTCCGTGATCCGATGCTCCAAAGAAGGGAACATCTCCTCATTCTCCCTGCGGATGTGATCCAGAAGCAGGGCACGGTACTCTGCCGCCTTCACAGCAGCCACCCCTACATTCCCGGCCTCCACAGCGGCCTTCAGCTCCCGCACCAGGGCCCGGGCCTTGACATGATCTTCAATCAGGGCGATGATCATGTTCTTCTCCGCCGTGTCTCCCAGAGGAGCCAGGGTATGATACATATTATGCTCTTCCTTGCCATGATGGCATTTGTCCGCAAAGACCTCAGAGAAATAGGCGAACTCCCCATAGTACTGGAGCAGTTCATCCTCCTCCAGGCCTTCCCTGGCCTGGACTTTCTTCAGCAGCTCCAAGGCATGCAGTATGACATCATGTTCCTGAATCAGATCTTTCGTCGCTTTTCCCATGCGGTTCCTCCCCCGGCCTGCCACCGGCTTTTCTTTCATTCATGCTTTATCATTATACCCCTAATAGCAGGGTATTTCCAGTCCTAACCCCAGATTCCCGGGCGCTATTGGGTTATATGGATCCAGGTATTTCCGGGCTTGAAGACCATGGGGCTTCCTGCAGCATCCAGATACTGGGTAGGGGCTGTGGCGCTCTCCTTGCTCCAGCTGCCCTGGACCAGCATCCCCCCGATATAGTATTCCGCCTTCCCGCTGCCCACCAGCTGCCAGTCCTTATAGACCGAACCCTTGGTGGTATAAGCTGCATGCTGGACGATGACGTTCTTCACCTTGATCTGGCTGTTGTCCGCCCCTTCCAGGAAGGGCTTGCCGCTCATGAAGCGGAGATAAGAGCCCAGATTGGAATCATAGGTATAGGATACGAAATTCTGCACACTGGTGGTCATGGGGATATTCACCTCTGTCGCCATGCCGTCAGGATAATATATCGTGCTGTCAAAGCGCCAGGACAGGGGCTTTGGCTGATAATCGTAAAGGCCCTGAGCCAGAAGGGGATTTCCCTGGACATTATGGGGCGCCGCCTTGCTGGTGACCCGCTGGAAGATGCCGTTCTTGGTTCCTGTCAGCCCCTCCAGATCGATTTTGATCTTGCTGTGAAGGCTATTGCCATAGAAGGTATAGGCTGCAGGGTTGCTCTGCCCGGAGCCGCTCCCCCCGAAATGCATGAAGAGGGCATCCCATTCCGCCTGGATATAGAGGAATGGCGCCCGGCCGCTGCGGACCGGAAGGATCTTCTCCGGCACCTTGTCGGAATATACAGCCACAAAACGGGTGACGCTCCCTTCTACAGGCACCTCATAAACCACATCCGCCACCTGAAGCCCTGTCTGAGGCCGGGCAGATGGGGCATTTTCAATGACAGCCAGGACCGGCTTGTATTCCCCTTCAAAGGCCAGCCCTGTGGTGCTGGAAATCCGGATCTTTCCGGAATCGCTCCCTTCAGGGCTCTTAAAGGAGCCTCCTGGCTTCTCTTCCTCATTTCCTCCGCTGAGAAAGACATAGCCAAGGGCAATGCCCAGGGCCAGAACCAGGGTCAGCACCCCCAGCAAAATCTTCTTCTTCATGGCTGCTCCTTCCATTACACTAGAATTTCTCCTCTATCATATCACTACTTCCCCCCTTGGGAAAGAGCATAGAAAAATTGCGGGAGAGGATCAGCCCTCAGCCCGCAATCCGCACCCTATTTCTTCTTACAGTAATCGAAAACCTCATAGCCCTCCGCCGCAGCCTCCACAGCCTCCACGATCTGGCTGTAGCCTGTACAGCGGCAGAGGTTTCCGGAGAGTGCAGTCTTCACCTCTTCCCGGGTGGGGTTGGGATTCTGGTCCAGAAGGGCCTTGCTGCTCATCACCATCCCCGGGGTACAGAAGCCGCACTGCAGGGCGCTGTGGCTGATGAACTTTTCCTGAATGGGGTGGAGTTCCCCTCCCTCCAGGGCTACCCCCTCAATTGTGGTGATATCCATCCCTTCCATGGAGGCGGCAGGAACCAGACAGCTGTTCACAGCCTCGCCATTGACGATGACCGTACAGGCTCCGCATTCTCCCATGCCGCAGCCTTCCTTGGTGCCTGTAAGCTCCAGCTCCTCCCGGAGCACATCAAGCAGCCGGGCCTCGGGGCTTACAGCCACAGCCCGCTCTTGTCCGTTTACCCGCATATTCACCATGATCTTCTTCATTCTCTTACCTCCAGGACTTCCCCAAGGGCCTGGCGGACCATAGCCTCCAGGGCAGGTTTCTTGAATTCCGTGGACCAGCGGATGCCAGTCCTGCGGATCATCTCTTCCGTGACTTTCAGCCCAGCCTCTTCCAGCAGGGAAGGGGTGGGAACCTTGCCCAAAAGCACCTCTTCCGCCTCCCGGACCCTGTCCGGAGTGGCGAAGATGCAGCCTGGGGCGATGCGCAGGTCCAGCACCATCCCTTCCTGATCCTGCCGGGCGATAACCCCCAGGTTCAGGCGGGAAATGGCCAGGGCCTTCCGGCGCCCCAGTTTGGCAAAGGCGCTTCTGCTTCCTTCCGGCAGTATGGGAAAGGAAACTTCCACAAGTATCTCTCCCGGCTGAAGAACAGTCTGGCCGGAGCCCCGGAAGAGCTCTTTCAAAGGCAGCCTCCGCTCCCCCTCCAGACTCTTCAGCAGAGCCTCCCCATCCAGGGCGATGAGGGGCGGCACAGGATCTGCTGCCGGAGAGGCATTGGCGATGCTCCCCCCGATGGTGCCCCGATTGCGGATCTGAGGAGAGCCTACCTGGAAAGCCGCTTCACAGAGGAAAGGGGCCGTCTTCCGGAGGAGGGGGGACTTTTCAAGATCACTGTGGGTAACCAGAGCCCCGATATGCACCGTTCCCTCTTTTTCCCGGATGGAGCGCAGCTCTTTAATGTGGCTGATATCCACCAGGACCTTCAGGTCCTGCCAGCGCTTGGCCTCTTCCCGAAGCTGGACCAGCAGGTCGGTTCCCCCGGCCAGGATCCCGGCTTCTTTTCCGTGTTCAGCCAGAAGGACAAGGGCCTCTTTCAGGCTTTCAGGACGCAGATAATCCATTTCCATCATTCCTTCCCCTCCTTCTCCCGGAGGGCCTTCAGCATCACTTCAAGACTGGCCGGGAGCTCCCGGATCCGGACCCCCGTAGCATCATAGATGGCATTGACAATAGCCGGGGCTGCCGTACAGGCTGTAGGTTCCCCAAGACCTCTGGCCCCATAAGGCCCGGTTTTCGTGGGGACTTCCACCACGATCGGTTCCATTTCCGGCATATCCAGGACCGTGGGGATCAGGTACTTATCGAAATTCAGGTTCCTGATTTTCCCCTGCCGGGACTCCACATCCTCCATGAGGACATAGCCCACCCCCATGGAGACGCCCCCGTTGATCTGCCCCACCACTTCTTCCTTATCGAAGGCATGCCCTACATCATGGACAGCCACAAAACGCTCTACGGAAACAGCCCCTGTATCCAGGTCCACTTCCACCTCGGCCACCGCTGCCCCGTAGGCATAGGAGAGATACGCCTCTCCATGGCCTGCAGCCCGGTCCCAGTTCAGGCCGGATACTGCATACCAGCCCCTGCCGGAAGGAGTCTGACCCCGGGCGAAGAGTTCTGTGATCATATCCATATAGGTTATCTGATTATCCTCTTTTCCAGGAGCGTAGATCCGCTCCCTGTGGAAGACCAGCTCCTCGGGAAGGACCCCCAGGATATCCCCGGCGATGGCCGCCAGCTTGCCCCTCACCTCTTCTGCCGCCAGACGGGCAGCATTGCCGATGACCATAGTCCCCCGGGTGGCGGAGGAAGGACCGCTGTTGGGGACATACTGGGTATCTACAGGAGCCATTACCACCCGCTCCCGGCTAACCCCTAATGTCTCCATAATCACATTGACCATCATGGTGTGCCCCCCCATCCCCACGTCAGCCATGCTGGAGAGGATGGTGATGCCCCCGTCATTATTCACAAGGAGGGATACTTCTGCCGTATCGATCCCCTGTCCTGCTGCGCCAAAGGCCTCTCCTCTGTGGAGGAGGGCCAGGCCAAGGCCCCGGACCTTCCGGCCTCCCAGCTCCCTCTCCCGGGCCAGTTCAGCCCGCCTGCTCTTCCAGCTGCTTGCTTTTTCTGCAGCCTCCAGACAGCGGTCCAGGCTCACATCAGTCATGACCTGTCCCACCCCGGAGACCTCCCCCTCCCGGAGATGGTTCATCTTTTTAAAGTCCAGGGGATCCATCCCCAGTTCCAAAGCGATCTCATCAAAAAGGACCTCAGAGGCGAAGTCCACCTGAGGAGAGCCGAAGCCCCTCATGGCATCGGAATAGGTATTGTTTGTGAAGGCCAGGGAGACTGTTGTCTTCACATGGCTGATGCGGTAAGGCCCCGGCGCTTCGATCAGGGTCCGGGTAGCTACGGGATGAGACTTGGAGAGATAAGCTCCCCCATCTCCCACCAGATCGATCTCCATGGCTGTAATCCGGCCTTCCCTGGTGACCCCGGCCTTGTAGCGCAGGACATAGGGGTGGCGCTTGGTCCCTTCCAGAATAGATTCCTCCCTGCTGAAGACCATCTTCACTGGTCTTCCTGTCAGGACTGCAGCCAGGGCTGCCCGGGATCCGATGAGGCCCATGTCGTAGTTTTTCGCACCGAAAGACCCTCCGATGGAGGGGGTGATGAAGCGCACCTGATTCTCCCGCCAGCCCAGGGTCTCCGCAATGATCAGGCGGGCCTTATAGGCATCATTGGTGGGGCCATAGACCGTAATCCCCTCTGTGGTGGGAACGGCGATGGCCGCTTCTGTTTCCAGGGGGGTATGATCCACCCGCTGGGTGCGGTATTCCCGCTGGAAGATCAGATCCGCTTCCCGGAACCCCTCTTCCACATCTCCCTTGCCCCCATGATAGCGGCAGAGGAGGTTTCCATCCTCATAGATCCTTGGGGCGCTTTCCAGAAGGGCCTCCAGGGGATCTGTCACGGCAGGGAGTATCTCGTACTCCACCTGAACAAGCCTGGCAGCCGCTTCAGCAATCTCTCTGCTTTCCGCTACCACCAGGGCCACGCCCTCGCCGGCATACCTCACCACATCAGGAACCAGTATTGGTTTCTGCTTATATTGAGACGGTATACCAGGTATGTGATCTGCCGTAATCACACGGACTACGCCAGGATACTGTTCAGCCTGTTCTCGCTCAATACTGATGACTTTGGCATGGGGGTGAGAGCAGCGGACTGTCTTAGCGTAAAGCATGTGGGGGAAGCTCAGGTCGTTTGTATACTTGGCCTGCCCCGTGATTTTGGCTAAAACGTCGACTCTGCGCCCGATTTTCTGTACCAAATGAATCACCTCGTATTGAATTTCCGCTGTCCCAAGGACAGCTTTTCATCCTCAGTATATCACAGGAAGGGAAAAGGGACAGCATTTTTTAAAGAAAAAGTATTACTACTTAAAATATGAACAGGGAGCCTGTATGCCCGGCTCCCCTGTTCTCTTTCTTAACGGCCGTAAACCTCTGCGGCTCGTTTCAGGGCATATTCCTGAATTCTGCGGTAATAGGAGGCCTCATCCATACCCAGGATCCTCCCCTCTTCCATGACGACCTCTCCGTTGATGACCACAGTCTCTATATTGCTGGCGGAAGAGGAGTAGACAAGGGTGGAGATGGGATCATGCATGGGGGTGGATTTGGCTGTACGGCTGGGATCGAAGAGGAAGAAATCCGCCTTCTTGCCCGCTTCCAGGGAGCCGATTTCCTTTTCCATGCCGATGGAGCGGGCTCCATCGATGGTGGCCATTTCCAGCACTTTCCGGGCTGTGATGATCTTGGGATTGCGGGTATGGACCTTGTGGAGCAGGGCTGCGGTCTTCAGGGTCTCCACCATATCCTGGGAATTGTTGCTGGCGGCCCCGTCCAGGCCCAGGCCCACAGTGATTCCTGCCTCCAGCATCTGGGGCACCGGAGCCACTCCCGAAGCCAGGTACATGTTGCAGACGGGATTATGGGAGACCTTCATGTCATATTTCCGGATCATCTCAATATCCCTGTCATCAATGGCTACGCAGTGCACCAGAAGGACCTCCGGCCCCACAATCCCCAGTTCTTCCAGAAGCAGGGTATCGATGGTACCATGAACCTCCTTTGCCCTGTTTCTTGGGGTGTCTGTCTCTGACACGTGAACCGTATAACCCGCCCCGTATTCCTTGGCCACAGCCCAGGTTTCAAGGAGCATCTCTCTGGTATTGGCCCAGGGTGAGGAGGGAGCCATCCAGATTTTCAGCATCCCCTTGCTTGGCTTCTCATAGGTTTCCACCAGGCGTTTAAAGTCTGCAATCACCTCTTCCGGGGTTTCCATCATAGCCCGCTGGGTGCCGTATTCCTCCCCTTCGCTGACAAAGCCCCGGGCGTAGATGCCCCGGACCTTGAGTTCCTCCATGGCCTGGATCACCCCATCGGAAATTTCAGGCACGGGATGGGCGTACATATAGTCCAGGGTCGTGGTAACCCCGCTGTGGATGCTTTCCATCAGTCCGATCATGGCCCCATGATAGACATCCTCCCTGGTGATTTTAGCGGCGAAGGGATAGGCCACTTTCTTCAGCCAGTCTCCGATGACCATGTCATCCCCCAGGCCCTTGATCAGGGTCTGGAAGAGATGGTTGTGATTGTTGATGAAGCCAGGGAAGACCACCTTCCCTGCAGCATCCAGAATGCGTGCCGCATCCTTGTACCGGGCCTCCAGCTCTTTGCTGTCCCCCAGTTCCACAATCCGTCCGTCAGCCACAGCCATGGCGGCCTCTTCCAGGACTTCTCTCTTGTCATTCATGGTGACGATCCGGGCGTTTCTGATTAGCAGTTCTGTCATCTTTCCACCTCTGCAATAATACTCGAGGATTCTTTTCTCTTCAGAACTGATCCGTTCCTGAAGAGAAGGGACTATTCTCTTCTACCATCTTAACACAGCTGCCCCTTGATGCAAGATGTTGTATTACTTATTTTTTCTCCGGATCTTTCTCTGATTTAATATCCTCATAACAATCCTATGCTAAACTGAGGAAAAACATTTTTAGGAGGAACCATGCGCAAAGTCCTGTTTGTCTGTGTACACAACTCAGCCCGGAGCCAGATGGCAGAAGCCTTTCTGAACCATCTGGGGCAAGGTGCTTTCATAGCGGAAAGTGCCGGTCTGGAGAAAGGCACCCTGAATCCCCTTGTCGTGAAGGCCATGAAGGAAATCGGCTACGACCTGAGCAACAATGAGACCCATGGAGTCTTTGACTATTATCGGGAGGGACGGACCTATTCCTACGTGGTGAAGGTCTGCGATGAGCTGAACGGCCAGCGGTGCCCGATCTTCCCAAGCACCCTGAAATATCTCAGCTGGAATCTCCAGGATCCTGCCAGCTTCCAGGGGAATGAGGAAGAGGTTCTGGAGAAGATCAGGGAAGTCCGGGATCAGATCAAGGAACTCGTCCTGGATTTCATCGCTGAAAATTCCAAATAGAAAGAAGCCCTCCCTGTCCGGGAGGGCTTCTTTCTATTTCCCCTGTCCATAATTCTGGAAGAGGTCCAGCATCCGGACCATCTCCTCCTGAGGGAGGATCACCGGGGTTCCCATAGACCGGGTGCGGCAGTAGATCTCCGCCACATACTCCACTTCCTCAGTAATATTGAAGGCCTCCCCCAGGGTCCCGCCTGCTGCCAGGAGGCCATGGTTGGCCAGAAGCACCGCCTTCCCCTCCCCCATGGTTCTGGCAGCATTCTCTGCCAGCTCCCGGGTCCCGAAGGTGGCGTAGGGAGCACAGGGCACCTCCAGACCGGCTACCGCTACCATGTAGTGGACAGGAGGCAGGGCTTCATTGAGACAGGCTACCGTGGTGGCAAAAACAGTGTGGCTGTGGATTACTGCCCGGATATCCTTCCGGGCCAGATAGAGAAGGCGGTGCATTTCCGTTTCACTAGAGGGCTTGCGGCTCCCTTCCAGAACCTCCCCCTCCAGACTCAGGACTACCACATCTTCCCAGGACATCTCCTCATAGGGGATTCCGGAAGGGCTGATGGCAAAGCGCTCCCCCGTCTCATCCCGGAGGCTGAGATTTCCCCCGGTCCCCTTGGTGAGTCCGCTTTCCAGAAGCTTCCGGCCATAGGCCACAATCTCCTTGCGTTCCTTTTCCATACTCATCTGGCATTTTCTCCCTTCTTCCCTCTTTCCTCCATGAGCCTGGCAATGGCCGGGCCATATGGCGGCCGGAGGATCCCCTCCTCGGTGATAATGGCTGTCACCAGCTCTCCAGGGGTGCAGTCAAAAGCCGGATTGTAGGTCTTCACCCCATCCGGGGCTGTCTGCCGCCCGAAGCCATGGCTGATTTCCGTCCCATCCCTCTCCTCAATGAGGATCTCTCCCCCGGTCATGGTTGCCGGATCCAGGGTGGAGACAGGCCCTGCCACATAGAAGGGAATGCCATGATGCCTGGCCAGGACCGCAACCCCATAAGTTCCGATTTTATTCACCACATCTCCGTTGGCGGCTATCCTGTCACAGCCTACAATCACAGCATCGATCTTCCCCTGCTGCATCACTATCCCCGCCATGCTGTCGGTAATCAGGGTCACATCCACCCCGGCTTTCATCAGCTCCCAGGCAGTAAGCCGGGCCCCCTGAAGAAGAGGACGGGTCTCATCCGCATAGACTTTGAAGGGAATCCCCCGCTCTGCACCCAGAAGGATGGGGGCCAAGGCTGTCCCGTAGCGTCCTGTGGCAATCCCACCGGCATTGCAGTGGGTCAGAAGGGTCATCCCCCCCTTCAGAAGGCTCAGGGCTTCCTCTCCGATCCGCAGGCAGGCTGCCGCCTCTTCCTTCTCAATCCTCTGGGCCTCTTCTTCCAGCGCCTTCTGGATCATGGTGTTCTCTGCCCCCTGGAGATCCTCCCCCAGGCGGGATATCCGTTCCAGGGCCCAGAAGAGATTTACTGCTGTGGGTCTGGCAGTAGCCAGATAATCCAGGGTCTCCCGGAGCCTTTGGCCATAGTCCCCCTGCTCCGCCGCAAGATGATGGCGCATCTCCACACAGACCCCATAGGCTGCCGCAATGCCGATGGCCGGCGCCCCCCGGACTACCAGCCCTTTGATGGCCCGCCACATCTCCCGGGCATTCCTTACAGGAATCATCCTCTCCTCCAGGGGGAGTGCGGTCTGGTCCAGGAGGAGGACATGATCTCCCTTCCAGATAATCGGTGCGATGGCTTCTGACATATTCCTTCCCTCACTTCCTGAAATGGGGATCTATTCTCCCCTACCGTATCAGTATACTATGGGCGGGGGGGATGGGAAAGAGGAAGAAGGGCCAGCCACAGGAAAGAAAAAGGAACCCCTTCTCGAAGAGGTTCCTCTATAGGCGGTTTTCAGTTTGTTATTCCGCTTTCTTTCTTGTTGCCAGAAGGGCACCCCCAAGAAGGAGTCCTGCGCTTCCAGCAATCACGCTCAGGAGACCGCCGGTCTGTGGAAGGACTGTCACTGCTGGGGCAGCATTAGCAGTAAAGGTGATGGTATAGCTATTGTTTGCGAAAAATTCGCTTTGATTCGCATCATTGATCCCAGCTGGCTGGAGTTCCTGACTTCCAGTAGGGAGCATATCCCCAGACTTCACTTCCACCCTGTAGTTTCCTGAAACAGTAATCAGGGCTCCGGGAATCACCATTTTCCCGCTGTCAAAGGTGGGGGTGAAGATGACAGAAGTGCCATCAGGATAGATCAGGGTGAAGGTCAGCCCTGGATTATCATCATAATCCAGGAACTGATAGAGAACGGGGAAGACATCCATCCGGTATTCCTGACCTTGAATAGCTGCTGTACCGGCTGCCATGGTGGCCGTGTTGCTTCCCAGGAAGCCATAATCCCAGGCTCCTTCAGACCAGGCTTCCCCTGTGAGGTAGTTGTATGTATCCGCAGGAATATCTGTGAAATCAGATCCCTCAAAGCCCCAATCATAGAGATTAGACAGCCTGGGATAGGTTCCAAGAGCAGCTGGCAGGGCAGTCAGCTGATTGCCGTTCATCCACAAATAGCGAAGTCCTGACATTTCCAGAAGCTCTTCCGGGAAAACGGTGAAGGCATTATCATTCAGATCCATGGTTCTGAGGGTTGTAAGCCCTGAAAAGCTGTCCGGGAGGGTGGTCAGCTCAAGCCCGTTAAGGCTCAGCGTAACTAAAGAGGTCATTGTCCCCACCTCCTCAGGAATCACAGTGACACCGGAATCTCCAGTGACAGTTAAAACAGTCAGGGAAGAAAGGACGCTGATTCCTGTGAGATCCGTGATTTCAGGTGTTTTGATCTGAAGGTCATATGCAAGGTAATCGATCATGGTCTGTGTCAGCACATCATCCACTGTCACTCCCCCGCCAATCCTGTCCGCGACAAGCTGCGCCAGATCCGGATCGGCAAAATAGCTGGAAATGGGCTGTCCGAGAGCCGGAGCGGCCTGAATCCCTTCAGAACCCTTCATGAAGAGCCCTCCTGCCAGAACCAGGGACAAGGCCAGGATGGAAAGGGCCAGTCTTTGCTTTTTCATCGTTATATTCTCCTCTTTTCACAATTTTGCAGAGTATGTCTGTATAATTATACCAGATTTCACTCCTTGAAACAGCCTGAAAGCCATGAAAAAAAGTGCCTTTTGCACTTTCTTCCCCTTGGGGCTTGATGAGCCAAGGGCTCTCACAGAATGATGGACAGGAATCCCCGGACCCGCAGAAAAAAAAGGCCCTCCTTCCAAAGGGCCTTCCCGTTTCTGACAGACTATATGCTGTTCTCTCCCAGCTGGCTCCGGATGCAGTTCCTCCCCTCCTTCTTGGCCCGGTACAGGGCCTGATCTGCCTTTTGGAGGAAGGTAGCTCTGGACTCCCCAGGCTCATACTGGGTGACTCCGCCGCTCAGGGTCACCACCCCCATTTCCCCATGCACCAGGCTCTCCTGGATTTCCCGGAGAGATTCCCCCAGAGCCAGGGCCTGATCCAGATTTGTGTTGGGGAGGAGGAGGAGGAACTCCTCCCCACCCCAGCGTCCCAGGACATCCCCCTTCCGGACCCGGCCCAGGAGGGCTTCCCCCGTGGCCTTCAGCACTTCATCCCCTGCCAGATGCCCAAAGCGGTCATTGATGCTCTTGAAATGATCCAGATCAAAGAGAACCACAGACAGGGGCTGTCCATAACGTTCCGCGTTAGCCAGGAGGCTGTCCATGGTGACTTCCAGATAGCTTCTGGAAGCCATCCCCGTAAGGACATCTGAATTGGCCATCCGGTCCAGAACCTGGTTCTTACAGGCCAGGGAGTCTACCATCTGCTGATTATTCAGAATCAGGGCCACAGAAGCCCAGGTGGCAAAGTTGACGAAGCTGAGCATATAGTTGAGCTGGGTCAGGGGGTTGTCATACTGGAGGAGATTGGGGGCAGGGACCTCCCTTGTGAGGAGGATGAAAGACATCAGGAGATAGATTCCCATATTGGATATGGCCAGGGCCATAAGAAACTGCCGGGAACCCCGGGAAAGGCCCTCCTTCTTTTTCTTCAGCCCATAGATAAACTCTCCCAGAAGGAGGATCAGGGTCACATGGGAGATAAAGCCCCGGATTTCGAAGCTGGAAATGACTAGGGTGAAAAACAGGATCAGCACAGAGGCAAGGAGCACATATACCTGAGGCCTCCTGCGCACAGGCCGTGCCTCCTGCAGCTGGAGGAAGCCCTCTGTAGCCAGGAGATAGAAAATATACAGTCCGATGTTCAAGGCCAGGATCCCGGCAATCCCCACAGGGGAGTTCTGCAGGGAAAGGC
Organism: uncultured Eubacteriales bacterium; assembly: GCA_964389165.1. Classification (GTDB taxonomy): domain Bacteria; phylum Bacillota; class TC1; order TC1; family TC1; genus CAYMDI01. The sequence goes on from CAYMDI010000005.1 coordinate 13,768, forward strand.
CAAGAGCACCCACCAGAGCAGCCCCGAAGGCCCCTGCAAAAAAGCCCAGGGAACGTTCCCGGCGCTGGAACCAGAGGAACAGGAACAGGATGAAATAGGCCAGATTGATAATGGCGTTCATCACCGCCATTGTCAGATTATCCAAAGGGACTCCTCCTTTCCTGCAGACACGATGTTTATTCTTCTTTCTCAGGGACAGGTTCCAGAACCGGCTCCCTCCTCCGGACAGGAAGGAAATAAAGGAGGGCAGCCAGGGCTACAGGAACCATGGCCAGAAGGTACATCTGCACATAGCCCGAAAAGCCGGCGATCATTCCGAAGATCATGGAACCTACTCCGATTCCGCTGTCAAAGCCCGTGAGGAAGGTGGCATTGGCCGCTCCCAGGCGCTCGGGGCCGGATTCCAGCACAGCCATAGCCTGAAGGCTCCCCTGGGCCGCCCCGAAGCCCACGCCATAGATCAGTCCCACCAGGACCAGGCCAGGGAGGCTGTCCCCCAGAGCCAGAAGGAGGGTGGACACAAGCACCAGGGCCAGTCCTGGAAGAAGGGCCTGCCCCACACCCTTTCTGTCTATCAGCTTCCCCACAATGGGCCGGGAGATGAGCATGGCCAGGGCGCTGGCTGTGAAATACAGGCCGATTCCGGCAATCTCCTTCTCTGCCGCATAAACAGAAAGGAAGCTGACCTGGGTGGCATAGTTGCTGGCCAGGAGGAAGACCAGAAGAGAGGCTTTCACCGCCCCTTTTTCCAGGAAGGGCCCCTTTGGGGCAGACCCCCCCTGGCCCTTGGGGATGGGGTCATACCGGAGGAAAAGGGCCAGGCCCAGGGCCCCCAGACCCAGGATTGCTGAAACAGTAAAGAGCTGCCTGAAGCCTAGCTCATCCATAATGGAGAGTCCTGCTGCAGGACCCATGGCCATAGCCAGGCTGGTGGACAGGCCCACAAAGCCCATACCCTCCCCGAAACGGCTTCTGGGGATATTGTCCGTCCCCAGGGTGGTGGAGGCTGTACTGGCAGCCCCCCAGCTGAAGCCATGGAGGAAGCGCAGGAGGAGGATCACCCCTACCCCTGCTGTCAGGGCATAGGAATAAGAGGACAGGATGAAAAGGCCCAGGCCAGCCAGGAAGATCCCCTTCCGCCCCAGGCGGTCCAGGAAGATCCCCGCCACCGGGCGGATCAGCAAGGCAGAGAGGGTAAAGAGCCCCGTCACCAGCCCCACCAGGGAGCCGTCCCCACCCAGTTCCTTTACATAAAGGGGCAGCGCCGGAAGAAGCATCTGGAAGCTCAGGAAGAGAAAGAGATTGATCAGAATGATTTTTATGAAATTCCCCGTCCAAAGGACGGTCTTCCCTGAATTCTCTTCCATAATCCTCTCCTTCCGGAACCTTCTCCGGAAGGCGCCTTTCCTATACTTACAGGATAATTATATGAATTATCCGCCTCTAAAGCAACCATATGTCCGCCACTTCCCGTGCTCTCAGATACTGAAAATCCCGGCAGCAATGCCGGGATTTTCCGGGTCCCTGAATCCTAGGAGGGCAGGATCCTGATCTGGACTAGAGTCACATAGTCTGACACATCCTTCTCCACAAACTGATCAATAATGTTGAAATTGATTGTCAGGTCGTCCAGCTTCAGCTCCGGTCTGGCGCTTCGCATCTTCTCAATGGTCTCCTCAATTTTATCGTAGAGCCCCTTGTGGTAGGCGCAGAGGTAATCCCCTGCTGGTATGTATTCCTGATTCTTCACTTCCATCCCCTGTAGATAGGCGCCGAAATATTTCTGATCTCCTCTGTAAAAGGCGATGGTGGGATGAAAATAGAAGACATCAGAACCATAGAGGGCCTCCTCGCTGCCAATGGGCAGATAGCAGCGTTTGGGATAGCTGCGCACCTCATAGTATTCAAACTGCACAAGGGGCAGTTCCTCCTCGATAAAGCGGATCTTCCGCTGGATGATATTGTCGATTTCAATGAGCTCATCCCACTTGTTGTGAAGGATTTTAGACTGTTCCTTCAGCTTCCGAAGCACGGCCTCAATCTGCTTGGTCTTCATATACGTATCGATATCCCGGATGGAATACCCCAGTTTCCGGAGATAGCGGATGCTAGCCAGTTCGTAGAGCTGGTTGAACTGATAATAGCGGTACCCCGTCTCCTCGTCCCGGCGTAAGGGGCTGAAAAGCCCGATGGAGTCGTAATAGCGCAGGGTCTGGGTATTGATTCTGAAAAGCTCGCTAAGCTCTCCTATGGTGAAATAGTCCTTCATCTATCGCTGGTCCCTTTCATAAGGCTGGCCCAGGGCTGCAGGATCGCTGCTCTTTCCAATGGAGAAGAGGAGGGCCACCACAGTAACCACATAGGGGAACATGCTGAAGGTCTGAGAGGGGATATTCCAGCCCATGGTCTGAAGGCTGAACTGCAGCGCGTTGGCAAAGCCGAAGACAATGGTTGCCAGAAGCACCCCAAAAGGATTGCGCCGCCCCAGGATCACAGCGACCAGAGCAATATACCCTTTACCGGAAGTCAGATTCTCCATAAAGAACCCCAGCTGTCCGAAAACCAGATAGGCCCCGGCCAGTCCTGACAAGAAGCCGTTGACTGTGGCTGCCAGATAGCGGACCTTGCGGACAGAGATCCCAACCGTATCCGCCGCTCGGGGGTACATCCCCACAGCGGTAAGATGGATCCCCCACTGGGTTTTGTTCATAAAGATATACAGGAGGACTGCAGTGAATAGCATGAAGTACACGACAATATCCTGGGAGAAGAGAATCTCCCCCACAAAGGGGATATTGCTGAGAAGGGGGATTTCCAGTCCGCTGATCATCCTGCAGGAGGGGAGCACCGTGGACTGCCCGAAGATCTTCAGAAAGACAAAGCTGGTCAGACCCAGGGCCAGGAAGTTCAGGGCCAGGCCCACAATGGTCTGATCCGCCTTGAACTCAATACTCAGGACCGCATGGAGCAGGCTGAAGGCGATTCCGGTCAGGATCCCCGCCAGCGCTCCCAGAAGGATGTTGTCTGTAAAAAAAGTGGTCAGGAAGCCCGTAAAAGCTCCCATCAGCATCATCCCTTCCAGACCGATGTTGAGGATCCCCGCCTTCTCCGAAACAGTCTCCCCCATTCCGGCCAGAGCCAGAGGGGTCGCGATGCGGATGGAAGAAGCCAGCAGGGCGATAAGCGCTACGATTGAAAAGTCCATGAATCAGCCCTCCTTCCGGGCAAGCTTCCCTTTGCTTACCAGATGATTGCTGGCCAGAATCAGCAAAACGATTACAGCCAGGATAATGGATGAGATCGATGTGGGAATCCCTGCATTACGCTGCATGGACAGAGAGCCTACCTGAAGCATGGCCAGACCCAGTGCCGCTATCAGAACCCCAAAGGGATGGTTCCTTCCCAGAAGGGCTACAATGACAGCCAGATAGCCATAGTTTGGGGATATCCCCTCCATCAGCTTGTGATGGAGTCCTGTCACCTCGCTGACCCCTGCCAGTCCTGCCAGCCCGCCGCTGATCAGGGAGGAGAGGAGGATATTGCGGTTCAGGGAGATTCCTGCACAGGCGGAGGCCCTTGGGTTCTCCCCTACAGCGCGCATTTCATAACCATAGGTGGTGTGCCAGAGGAGTCCCCAGACCAGGAACATCATGACCAGAGCCAGAATCAGCCCCATATGCAGCCTGGATCCAGCCAGGAGATTGGGGAGCCAGGAGGCTTCCGGAAATGTCTCTGACATGGGGAAGGCGTTATTTGGATCCTGAAGGAGAGTCCGGACCAGGATTCCCACGATATAGATGGCGATATAGTTGAACATGATGGTGTTGATGACCTCAGAGATTCCGAATCTGGCTTTCAGGAAGCCGGGAATCACTGACCAGATCCCTCCCAGGAGGAAGCCTCCCAGAAGGCATAGGGGAATCATCAGGAAGCCAGGGAGCCCTGTAAACTGAGTGGCGATAAAGGAAGCTGCAATGGCCCCCATGTAAATCTGCCCCTCCGCTCCGAGATTGATAATCCCCGTCCGGAAGGCCACGGAAACCCCAAGTCCTGCCAGCATCAAGGGCACCGTCTTCACCAGGACCTCCCCGATGGAATAGACAGAGCCGAAGATCCCCTGGAAGAAACTGAAAAGAGCCAGAGATACATTCCCCCCTACAAAGGTGATGAGGAGAAAGGACAGCAGGAGAACCGCTGCGGCAATCCCACCCCCGGACAGAAGCCCGTATTTCCATTTCTGCATCATTGATCCTCACCTCCTTCTTTCTTGCCTGCCATCCATAGTCCGATGGCTGTCAGATCCAGATTCTGGTCATTGGCCATCTCTCCCAGAAACTCTCCCTTATACATAACATGGATCCTGTCGCTCAGTGCTCTGATTTCCTCAAGGTCTGCTGAAATCAGCAGGATGGAACAGCCTTCCATACGCTTTTCAAGAAGCTTCTGCTGAATGAATTCCGCCGCCCCGATATCCAGGCCTCTGGTGGGCTGGAACGCCACAATCAGGGTTGGCTCTCCCTCCAGCTCCCGGGCCAGGATGATCTTCTGCTGATTCCCTCCGGAAAGATAGCGGATGGGGACTTCCAGGCCAGGTGTCTTAACCTTGAATTCCTCAACCATTCTTTCCGTAAAGTCTGCCACCTGCTTCCAGCGGATTACCATCCCCCGCTGGCAGGAAGGGTTCTTCCCGGCTTTCAGGATCATGTTGGTGGGCAGGTCCATAGACATCAGCAGGCTGTCATGATGGCGGTCATCGGAGATATAGGCGAGGCCCAGCATTTTCCGTTCCTTCACTGGCATGGCTGAAAGATTCAAGCCGTTGAGGCGGATGCTTCCTCCCGTTATCCGGCGCATTCCCAGGATCACCTCAGCCAGCTCCTTCTGTCCGTTGCCATCCACCCCGGCAATGCCCACAATTTCCCCGGGGGGAATTTGCAGGAAGATGCTTTTCAGCTTCTCCACATCACCCTCCCGCAATCCTACAGCCTCCAGAACCAGTCCTTCTCCCTTTTCAGAACCTGTATAGGCCTGGCGTTCCGGATGTTCCTTCAGTTCCCTGTTGATCATGTAGATCGCCAGCTGGCGCTCGTCCACTTCTTTGGCCTCTACAGTCTTTACCAGCCTGCCATCCCGCAGGACGCTGATCTCATCGGCAATGGCCATGACCTCCTGGATGCGGTGGGTGATGATGATGACCGAATGCCCCTGTTCCTTCAGCTTTTTCAGAATGGTGAAGAAGCTCAGGGTCTCCTGGGGGGTGAGGACGGCGGTAGGCTCGTCCAGAATCAGCAGTTCCGCTTCCCGGTAGAGAAGCTTCATAATCTCCACCCGCTGCTGCTCCCCTACAGAAAGAGAAGAAATCTTTTTACTGGGATCCAGGGCCAGATTGTATTGTTCTGAAAGAGCCCGGAGGCGCCTGTTGATTTCCTCCTTCCGGGGGAAGGGGTGCCCCGGGGACTTAAGGCCCAGGGTGATGTTCTCTGCTACAGTCAGGTTGGGAACCAGCATGAAATGCTGATGGACCATGCCGATGTGGCAGTCAATGGCATCCTTGGGGGACTTGATTTCCAGGGGCTGATCCTTCCAGAATATTTCCCCTGCATCCCGCTCATAGAGGCCATAGAGGATATTCATCAGGGTGGTCTTCCCCGCCCCATTCTCCCCCAGCAGGGCATGGATCTGGCCGGCCTCCACCCTGAGGTCCACCTCTTCCAGGGCTGGCTTGCCATAAAACGCCTTGCTGATCTTCTTCATGGTCAGTAATGACATGGTTCCCTCCTTTGGGGAAATAAGAGGATGCAGCTGCTGCATTCCTCTTATTCCCCATTCTATTCCTGATTCCTGTTTAGTTGCTTGTTTTTTCTATGACAGGTACTTCCAAAGCCCCGGAAATGATGTCTGCTTTGGCCTTGGCGATTTTATCCTTCAGTTCCTGGGAAAGCTTGCCGTCAAAAGAGCCGTATCCGGAGATATCCACGACCTCTTCTTTCATTCCCAGATGGACGATACCCCCTTCAAACTCCCCGTTCTTCACCTGTTCTACTGCAGCCAGGATGACTTTAGGCATGGAGTATACAGTGGAGGATACAACTGTATTCGCTGCGATGGAGCTCTGATCGAAGGAATTTCCCAGAGCCAGGAGGCCCCGTTCTTCCGCTGCCTTGATCACTCCTGTGCCAGCCTGGTTGGCTACATGATAGAGGACATCTGCTCCTTTGTCCGCTATGGACAGCGCAGCTTCTTTCCCCAGGGTTACATCAGTCCAGGAACTGACATAGGCGGAATATACGGTGATGCTGGGATTGATGCTCTTGGCCCCAAGCTTATAGGCTTCCACTTCTTTGACGATGGAGGGCTGTTCAAAGCCCCCTACAACCCCGATGACCCCGGATTTGGACATGGAGGCGGAGAGCATTCCCATAATATAGGCCCCTTGTTCGCAGCTCATGACATAGGAGGCCATGTTTTCAGCTTCTGAACTGGATTCTGTAGCCATGAAGGCCTGATCCGGGAAGTTTGCTGCCACTTTCACAGCAGCTTCCCCGAACTGGAAGCCATGGCCGATGATCAGATCATAGCCCTGAGTAGCGTAGTCCGTGTAGGCAGCCTCCATGTCCGCCAGCTGGACGTTTTCCATATAGGCTGTGGTGATGCCATATTCTTTTTCAGCGGCTTTCAGCCCTTCTAAGGCTGTGGCGTTCCAGCCCTGGTCATTAGCAGGTCCGGAGAGGAGGAGGGCTACCTTGATCTCCCCGTCGTCGCTGCTGCTCTTGTTTCCACAGCCTGCTGCCACCAGGAGGAGGAGCAGGGTTGCCATTAGGATGCTTGCTTTTTTAAACATGATGATTTCTCCTTTCAATGAGACGGAAATTCTTCGCACTGGGACCGGAGGACCCGGGTGCAGGTGTCTTCGCCTTCGCGGGCGAGCTGACGTTCATCGATGCCTGTAAATATCCCCCCTTTATATATCACCTTTCCATTAACCATTGTCAGCCAGACAGGGCCTGTGATTCCAGCCCTGGCCAGGAGGTTTTTCGGATCATGGAGCGTGCCTGCCATTTCCAGAGTCCCTGTATCTACCATAAAGAGATCCGCGGCCTTTCCAGGCTCCAGGGAGCCAAGCTTCTCTCCCCTGCCCAAGGTTTTCGCTCCGTTGATGGTGGCCACTTTCAGAAGTTCATAGGGGCTCATGCTTCCACCCCGTTCTTTGCTATGGTTGGCCTGCATCAGGTAGGCCATACGCAGGCTGTCCAGCAGATTGGAACTATCATTGGTTGCTGAACCGTCACAGCCCAGGGAGAGAAGCACTCCTGCCTCATCCATAGCCTTCATGTCCAGAATAGGGAAGCCCCCCAGGACCGCAGGTGCGGGACAGTGGGAAATCCCGCTGCCAGTGGAAGCGAGCACCCCGTATTCTTCGGGCTTGGTCTCCCAGCCATGGGCGAACCAGACATCCTCACCGGCAAACCCGATCTCCTGGCACCACTCCAGGGAGCGCTTCCCCCAGCGTTCTTCCATAATGGGGTTTTCTCCCTCACCAAGGTGGGTATGAAGACGGACGCCCTTCTTCCTGGCCAGGGCTACAGACTCTGTAAAGGTCTCCTTATAGCTGTTGATGGGCTGGCATGGGGCGATGACGATCTGCTGCATGGAATAGGGGCTGGCATCATGATACTTGTCAATCAGCCTGCTGCAGTCCTCCAGGAATTCATCCGTGGTCTCCAGCATCTCATCAGGAATGGTGCTGCCTTCAGAGCGGGGGAGGGTGTTGGTCCCCCGGCCTGCATGATAGCGGATTCCCAGGAGCCCGGCGGCTTCCATCTGGCGGTCTACCAGTTTCTTCCCGGAAACCCGGGTATAGCAGTACTGGTGATCAAAGGCCGTGGTGCATCCATGCTTGGCCAGATCTGCCATGGCGGTAAGGGAGGAGTAGTAGATCACTTCCTCATCAATCCGCTTGAAAATCTCATAAATCCGGTCCAGCCATTCCACCACCAGCATATTCGGATAGTCAATGGCCATGAGATTCCGGACAAAAGTCTGAAAAAAGTGGTGATGGGTATTGATCAGGCCCGGATAGATGAACTTCTCCCGGGCATCCAGGACCTCGGCATCAGGGTCTGAAAGATTCTTCCCGATTGCCAGGATCTCCTGATCCCGGATCAGCATATCGGCATCCCAGACCACCTGATCGGCTGCATCGCAGGTGACAATCGCCTTGGCATTCTTAATAAGGATTTTCTTCATCAAGCATTCCTCCCTTGTTCTTGATCTCATTCTAAACCTTATAGTTGCTGTAATGTCAAGGTTAATTTTTCAAATATTTTTCATGCCGCCTTTTACCCGAATCTACTGAAAAGGGGAGCCCTCTCAGGGCTCCCCTCCATTTCTTCGTCAGACAGGCTAAAATGTTACAACCTTGTCTGCCCATTCCACCATATTGAGACAGTCCATCATGGTGCTCATGGGACAGTCAATATTTTCCATAAACTCTCCTTTTTCTCCGTTGTTCATTCTGACATGTAACCCCTGCTCCGATCCTCTACAAGACCTCTTCCCTCTTCATAATCATGGACATAACATACTGTTCCTAGTATCCGGAATAAAAGTGCTCCTTTTCAGGAGCACTGTGGGAAATATATTTTCTAATAGCGGAAGATAGCTGCAAGCCCCTCCGCAACACTAAGATCTTCCCTTTTCAGGAAGCGGACCTCTCCTTGTTTCTCAATCACCAGGCGGACCACTTCATCCAGGGCCTCCTCCTCTCCAGGATAGGTTCTGCCCTCTTCCAGAAGGAGGACCTCCACCCGGCCTTCCTGAGCAGCCCGGCGGGCTTCTTCCAGCTGATTGCTCCCCAGTCCTTTTGGCCAGGCCTCCTGGAACCTCGCAGCCAGCCCCTTGTCCTTCTGCCGCCCTTCTTCCTCCATAATAGCCCAGGCCCGTTCCCGGAGGGTCTCCAGATTATGAGTATCGTAGGAATAATCTGCACCCTCCTCCAGGAGGAAGGGGTTCTTGGCCACCTTTCTGAAGAGGCTTAGGCGCTCATGAAGATTGGCCAGAATCAGGGGAAGCCTGGACTTGGCAGAAACATGCTCATAAACCAGCTTATCCACCTGCCTGTAGAAATTCTCCAGATCCTGCTTCACATCATCCTTCTTAGAACCCTGGCCATGGAAGAAAGCCCCCCCATCGGCCCCATAGGTCCCTGCTGTGGTGTACTTCTCTGTATGCTCAGGACCCAGAATCTCCTCAATGGTCCGGGGTACGTCAGGACCCAGGTCCAGAGGCACCAGTTCCTCCCGGTTCCCCCGGAAAACCTGGAACTCCCTCCCGCTGATCCCAAGGACCTCATAGGCCCTGTCCTTCTGGAAGGCTTCCAGCAGAGGACGGAGGCGAAGCCCCTCTCCTACTGCAGCCACAGGCTCCAGGGGAGTTCCCAGGATATACACCTGGCAGCCCTTTCCTCCGGCCAGGACAGCCAGACCATCCCGGGTCCCTTCCCAGAACCCTTGGTCATCTCCCAGGCCCTGGAGGGCTTCCAGGATTTCTCCGTATTCCTCTTCCCTGTATCCCTGGATGAGGGCCTCTTCCGCTTCTTTCAGAAGCTGTCTGTAAAGGACCACATCCTGCCGGCGCTCAGGAAGCTGCCGATGTGTGGGCAGGCAGATCGTCACCTGGGGGCCTTTGTCCCCAAGAGCTGCTGTAGCGGGAAATTCCCTTATGATTGTATACCTCATCATGTTCACCACCTTTGTATCCTATGGGTTTCAGGAGCTAAGGCTTTTCCTCCGCCTCCAACCTTATCGGGACATATGCTCATCCAGCCAGCCCAAGGTGAGCCGGGCTGCCTCCTCCAGGGTCCCTGGTTCCTGGAAGAGGTGGCTGGCCCCCTCCACCACCTGAAGGAGATGCTCCCCCGGTAAAAGCTCACAGGCCTCTTGGTTCAGGACCATTACCAGGGGGTCTCCGGACCCTACAATGAAGAGGATGGGCACCCGGACCCTCCCTTGAGCCTCTCCAGCCAGATCCGGCCGGCCTCCCCGGGAGATCAGGGTCCTCACCTCCCCTTCCCTCAGGAGTTCTGCTGCCAGAATTGCAATGGCTGCTCCGCTGCTGGCACCGTAGAGAGCTACCGGGAGGCTGTCGAGGCGGGGGTCTTCCCTGATCTCCTCCACAGCCTCAGCCACCCGCCGGGCCATAAGGGAGAAATCTTCTTCCATCAGGGGATCACCCCGTTCCCCCTCCTCCAGGAGGTCCATGAGGAGGGCTCCATAGCCACCCTCCACCAGCGCCTCTGCCACGAAACGGTTCCGGGGGCTCTTCCCGCTGCTCCCGCTGCCATGGACGAAGACCACCACCCCTTTGCAATCCTTCCCCCGGGGCAGGAGGAGCTCCCCCCTCATGACTCCGCCCCCAGGAGCCTTCGGACCTCTTCATCCTCCACCTGGGAGAAATCCATATAATAGGCCCCTACATAACCCAGGTAGGCTTCATCAATCTTCAAAGACACCAGACGGTCCGCCAGGGCTTCCAGCCTCCTGGCTGTATCTCCCGGGGTGACTGGAATAGCCACGATCAGTTCCTTTGGCTCATGGCTTCGGACCTCCTGGATTGCTGCCATCATGGTGAGGCCGGTAGCAATCCCATCATCCACCACAATCACCGCCTTCCCCCGGATATCCGGAGACGGCCGGTTTCCACAATAGGCCTCTCGCCTTCGGCGGATTTCCCTCTGAACAGTAAGAGCCGCATCTTCCAGCCACTCTCTCCCCATCTTTTCTGCAGCATCCTCGCTGCAAAGGGGCTCTCCTTCCTCTGCCACTGCACAGAGGGCATATTCAGGATCCAGGGGATGGGAGATCTTCTTGGTGATCACCAGGTCCAGAGGGGCCCCCAAGGCTTTGGCTACCTCATAGCCCAGGACCACCCCGCCCCGGGGGAGCGCCAGGACCAGGACCTCCTTCCCTGCATATTCCTTCAGGGCTTCTGCCAGCAGCCGCCCTGCTTGCTGACGGTTTTCAAAGATCATCTCCAGCCCTCCCCTCCATGGCCCGGATTCTCTCCTCCAGCTCCTGGACTATCCGCTCCTTCTCTTCCGGCCAGGGCCTCTGGGGCTGGAAGGAAACCCCTTCCCCGAAGGTGATGGCCCGGTGCCTCCTGTCTACATAGACAGGGTAGAAGATCAGGGCCTTCCCGGTTTTCTCCCAATATTCTCTGGCAATTCCTGCAAAGCCCTTCTGAAAAGGCTGTACCTTCTCCCCTCCCCTGGGGGAGGGGGTTTCCGGAAAGAGGAGGATGGATCTGCCCTCTTCCAGGGCTTCCTCTGTAATCCGGAAGGTCTCCAGGATCTTCCTGCTGCCGTGGTGCACTGGGATGGCCTCTGCCTTTTCCATCAGCCCGATGCACAAGGGAGCAAGGCATCTGGAGAGGAGCACCCCCAGCCTCCCATGGAGGCGGAGGACCGGTTGGATGAAATCCTTCAGGAGATAGGGGGAACAGCGGTCCCTGTCCATGATCTCCTCATTCACCCAGGGCCTCCAGCCCACATTTCCATAGAGCATCAGAACCACTGGTCCGTACCAGCCCTGATGGTTCGCGCAAAAGACGGCGGCTTCACCCTTCCTCACCTGCTCCATCCCATGGATGACAGGTCTGGAGAAGAAGAGCTTCAGGAACCTGGCAACAGCCCGAACCTTCATCGCTCCCTCCCCTTCCCATGGCCACCTTCAAGGTGGAAGAGCTTTTCAGCAGCCTGAAGAAAGATTACACTATCATCATCGTCACCCACTCCATGCAGCAGGCTGCCCGGATCAGCGACTATTCCGGGTTCTTCCTCAATGGGGACCTGGTGGAGTTCGGCAGCACCAAGAAGATCTTCTCCAACCCTCATGACAAGCGGACAGAAGATTATATCACCGGACGCTTCAGTTAGGTTCTGTCCCTGCATATTACCTCCGGGGAAGCCCAAGAATCCTTTTCTTGGGCTTCCCTTTTATCCTTTCAGGTCCATGGCTGGCTGACCTGAGCTTCATGGGACGCCCGTCTTGCTGTACAGAAGACCGCAAAGGACAGGTACGGCTCATAAAGCGTTTCCCTGCCTCTGCCCGTTCCAGGAAAAAGAAAAAGGGAAGGCCCTGAACTGATGTTCAGGGCCTTCCCTTTTCTTGGTCAGGAGTCTGGGGGACATCTGCAGCAGTCAACCTCATGCAATCCCCTATGATCCTCCCTTTTGGATTTCCAGCATTGTCAGAAGCTCCACCAGAACCTCCCGGATATCCCGGCTAAGGTCCACAAAGAAGACCCGCACCCGGACTCCATCTCCACTATCATAGGAGATTTTCATCTCATTGGAGAAACCCCTGGCCAGGGGATAGAGGAGAACAATTTCTGGCACATTGAATTTCTTCCCATAGGCGTACATCTGATACATGTCCTGCTGGCTGATATTATAGTTCCGCTGTTCCTTTGTCAGGATCTTCCATTTGGTATCCAAAATGACTTTGGGCTTCCCTCCCTCTTTCAGAAGGATATCCGGCTTCATCTGGAAGTAGTTGTCAAAGAGGTACGGTCCCTTATGCTGCAGCTCTGCACTCCATGAGGTGCCCCAGAGGAGGGACCGGAGATTCTTCCCTACATAATCCTCAAAGACCTTCTCCATGGGGTAGAGGATGGAGCTTGCCCGCTCCAGACCAGGGGTGCTGAGGAAGGATTTCTTCCCGAGGAATACCCTGGACCAGGCCAGGAGGGTCTCATAGTGGCTGGCGCTCCGGTCATGGGTGACCCGGGCGAACTCCTTCTCATGATGGACGCTGGCCTTCACCCCGTCGAAATGGGCCAGCTGCTGCCAGATTTCCCGGATATTTCCGGCATCCCTGGACCGGGGGGCCAGATATTCCAGGGTAGCCTTTACCAGGCGGTTCTCCGGACGATCCAGAAGAAACTCATCATAGGAGACGTAGAACCGTTCCTTGTGGACCAGATTATACCGGATCTGACCGGCGACCTGAAGCTTTCCCTTATAGTAGGGGAGGTTCCCTTCCAAAGTCCGGTAGGCAGACTTCAGCCCTTTCTTCAGCAGGGCCCCGACTTCATCCAGATACATGCGGATGAAGACCTCCAGGAGGGGCGTCTCTCCGGTTTCCAGCCGGGCATTCCGGAAGCTTTTTCCCGGGTAGTTTCCCAGATAGCGGAGCATCTTCAGGAAGATTTTCCGGGTCTGCTCCAGGCTCTCCTCGGCATGGTAGATCTTGGGGAGGATCTCCAGGAGGCTCCCGGAAGGTCCCTCCAGAACTCCTACATAGTTCTTAGCCTTCAGGACCTCCCCTCCCAGCCTGCAATCCTTCCCCAGGCTGAGGAAAGCGGAACCGTCCTCTCCCTCCTGGGCTTTTTCCAGATACAGGTTGCGGAGCTCCTGGAAGAAGTCTTCCTCAACCTGGCAGATGGTTCCTGGGTCCACGCCTGAATGAGGCCGTCGGCCGATGATGGGCTGGTATTCCCGGACCTGGTAGACCTTCCCCTGTCCGGGCTTCTCTCCCCTTCTCATTTCCTGTATATTCCCCGATAGCTTTCAATAAGGCTGAAGGCTTTGTGGTTCACTTCATAACTGAAGCTGTCCCGGCCCTCATAGCTTTCCCCTTCAACATCCGGAAAGAGGTCTGACCAGTTTTTCTCCACTCTTTTGATGAATTGGTGCTCCTCCTCCTTGCCTCCGTCTCCCAGGACAGCCCGGATCTTGCCGTAGTCCTCATAGAAATATTCCTGAAGTAGGGGGAAGATCCGGTCCTTGAAGATCCCCTCAAGGGCATCC
>CAYMDI010000006.1:0-25418 GCA_964389165.1 uncultured Eubacteriales bacterium
ATTCGAACCCTCGATACAACTTGCGTCGTATACGTACTTAGCAGGCACGCGCCTTCAGCCACTCGGCCATTTCTCCATCTCTCTGGCGGAGAGGGTGGGATTCGAACCCACGGCCCCTTGCGGAGTCACTGGTTTTCAAGACCAGCTCCTTAAACCACTCGGACACCTCTCCAATGCTAGCAAAGTAAATGCTATCACATTAAAGCCAGAATGTCAACAGATCCCTACTTCTCAAGGCGGGCCAGAAGGGCCTTATACCCCTCCACAAGGAGGAGCATGGCAAAGGAGAAGGCGGCTGCTGTGAGATAGGCGGGAAGGGAAAGGGCGGCCAATCCGAAAAGGTTCCGGAGTGGCGGCACCAGGACGACCACCAGCTGCAGGGAAAGGGAGCCCAGGAAGCTGAGCCAGAGGTAGGGATGCTCCTTCGGCCGGATCCGGAAGAGGCTTCCGTGAAGGTTCTGGAAGCCCAGGGCTGCAAAGAGCTGGGTTCCTGAGAGGGTGAGGAAGGCTATGGTAGTCCCTGCTTCCGGCCCTCCCAGATAGGCCCGGCCAAGGGCAAAGGCTCCAAGGGCCAGTCCTGCCTCCATGAGGCCGAAAATCCCTACGCTGCGCCATTGTCTGGGGCTGAAGAAGGGCTTGCGGCTGTCCTGGGGAGGACGGCTCATGGCCCCTTCTTCCCCAGGCTCCACACCCAGGGCCAGGGCCGGGAAGGTATCTGTAACCAGATTGATCCAGAGGATATGGACAGGAGAAAGGAAATGCCAGCCCAGGATCGTGGCCGCCAGGATGGCCAGAACCTCCCCTATGTTGCTGGAAAGGAGAAAGCTGACGGTCTTCTGGATATTCTCGTAAATCCGCCGGCCTTCCCGGATGGCGCTGACGATGGTGGCGAAGTTATCGTCTGTGAGAACCATGTCCGAGGCTCCTTTGGAGACTTCTGTACCTGTAATGCCCATCCCCACCCCGATATTGGCGGCTTTGAGAGCCGGGGCATCATTCACGCCGTCTCCGGTCATGGCTACCACCATGCCCTGTTCCTGCCAGGTGCGGACGATCCGGGTCTTATCTTCCGGGGCGACCCGGGCATAGACCCCGATGTCCCGGATCTGCTTTTGGAACTCTTCCTGAGAGAGGGCGGAAAGCTCTTCCCCTGTAATGGCCCGGCGCCCATCCTCCAGCATTCCCAGCTCCGTGGCGATAGCCACAGCTGTGGTCTTATGGTCTCCTGTAATCATCACAGGCAGGATGCTGGCTTCCCGGCAGACCTGGATGGCGGCTGCCGCTTCCTCTCTGGGAGGGTCCATCATCCCGATGAGGCCCAGATAATGGAGATCCTCTTCCAGCTCCAGGGTGGCTTCTCCCTGCCAGCCCTCAAGATCCCTGTAACCGAAAGCCAGGACCCGGAGGGCCTTTTCGGCTAGCTCCTGGTTCAGGACTTCCACTGATTCCTTATCCTCCTGGGAGAGGCGCAGGAGGGGGAGCATGCTGTCTATGGCCCCTTTCACATAAATCCGGTAACCTCCCTCCGGCAGGGGGATGAGGACAGAGGATCGCTTCCGCAGAGAATCAAAGGGCAGTTCCCCGGCTCGGGTGCGCTTCTCGATATCCTCCAGTGTAGCCAGGCTGTTTTTCAGGAGGTAGGCTAAGAGGGCATTCTCTGTCGGGTCCCCGATGATACTGTCATGCTGGTCCAGAGTGGAATCGTTGCAGTGGAGCATGGCCTGAAGGAGAAGCTCTTCCTCAGGGCTTTCCAAGGTGATTACTGTCATGCGGTTCTGGGTCAGGGTGCCTGTCTTATCCGAGCAGATCACCTGGGTGCTGCCAAGGGTCTCCACAGCCGGCAGGCGGCGGATGATAGCCCCTTCCCTGGCCATCTTCCTCATGCCCATAGCCAGAACGATTGTGATGACTGCCACCATCCCTTCCGGGATAGCAGCCACGGCCAGGGAAACGGCTGTCAGGAACATTTCCAGGACTTCCCCCCCTGTGAGGAGTCCGATGAAGAAAATCGCTGCTGCGATAGCCAGGACAGCAATGGAAATGATATTGGAAATCTGGTTGAGCTTCCGCTGCAAGGGGGTGGCTTCTGTCTTGGTGCTGGCCAGGGAACTGGCGATCTTCCCCATTTCTGTAGCCATCCCTGTAGCGACAATGATTCCTTCACCCCGGCCGTAGGTAATGGCTGTGTTCATATAGGCCATATTATGCCGGTCTCCCAGAGGGACTTCAGCGGGAATATCCATTGTATTCTTTTCCGTGGGTACAGACTCCCCGGTCAGGGCCGCCTCATCGATCTTCATGGAGGCGGAGTGGGTGAGTCGGATATCTGCCGGCACGGAATCTCCGGCAGCCAGCAGGACCCGGTCCCCGGGAACCAGCTCCCTGCTGGGGATCTTCATGGTTTCCCCTTCCCGCACGGCCAGGGCGCTGGGAGCGGACATATCCTTCAGGGCGGACAAAGCTGCTTCCGCCCGTGATTCCTGGATGGTTCCCAAAATAGCATTCACCAGGACGACGAAGAGGATGATTCCCGCATCCACCCATTCTCCCAGGGCACCGGAAATCCCTCCTGCAGCCAGGAGGACCCAGATCATGAAGTCCTGGAACTGGGAGAGGAAGATGGCAGGGATGGACTTCTTCTTCCCCTCCTGGAGCTCATTAGGTCCCAGCTCTGCCAGGCGTTTTGCCGCTTCTTCCAGGCTCAGTCCCTGGCTGGGGCTGTCCAGGACCTTTCGGGCTTCTTCTTCAGTCAGGCGGTAAAATGGTTGTTCCATATCCTGCTCTCCTTTCTAGGCTGCCGTTGAGGCGGCTGCGAACTGGCTGTTGTAGAGGTGATGATAGAAGCCTCCCGCAGCCAGCAGGCTTTCATGGGTGCCTTGCTCAACAATGGCTCCCTGGTCCATGACCAGAATCAGGTCTGCATTGCGGATGGTGGAGAGGCGATGGGCGATGACGAAGCTTGTCCTGCCTTCCATGATATTCCCCATGGCCTTCTGGATCAGAACTTCTGTACGGGTGTCTACGCTGCTGGTGGCTTCATCCAGAATCAGGATGGGGGGATCAGCCAGGATAGCCCGGGCAATGGTCAGGAGCTGCTTCTGGCCGGCGGAAATATTGCTGCCTTCTTCATTGATTTCTGTGTCATAGCCATGCTCAAGAGTGCGGATGAAGTGATCCACATAGGCCGCTCTTGCTGCAGCTTCCACCTCTTCCGGGGTGGCTCCCTCCCGGCCATAGGCGATATTGTCCCGGATGCTCCCCTGGAAGAGCCAGGTATCCTGGAGGACCATCCCGAACTGCTTCCGCAGGTTGCTCCGGGCCAGCTCCCGGATATCTGTCCCATCAATGGTGATGGCTCCCTCTCCCAGCTCATAGAAACGCATCAGGAGGTTTACCAGGGTGGTCTTCCCGGCCCCTGTAGGCCCGACAATAGCCACAGTCTGACCCGCCTCTACCTGGATATTCAGGCCTTGGATGAGGGGGCGCTCAGGAAGGTAGGAAAAGGAGACATCCTGGAAAGCCACAGCTCCTCTGGCACAGCAGATCTCCACAGGCTTCAGGACCTCAGGGACTTCTTCCTCTTCATCCAGAAGCTGGAAGACACGCTCAGCCGCTGCTGCAGTGGACTGGAGGGTATTGGCGATGTTAGCCACCTCGGTAATGGGCTGGGTGAACTGGCGGGTGTACTGGATGAAAGCCTGGATGCTCCCCACAGAGAGGAGGCCCTGCCCTGAAAGAAGACCTCCGATGACAGCCACCGCCACATAGCCCAGATTGCTGACAAACATCAGCAGGGGCATGATGATGCCGGAAACGAACTGGGAGCGCCAGCCAGCTCTGTAAAGCCGCTGGTTGATCTCCTGGAAGAGGGTGATGGAATTCTCTTCCCTGTTCAGGGACTTGATAATCTTATGGCCGCTGAACATCTCCTCAACATGGCTGTTCAGAAGCCCCAGCTCCTTCTGGTTCGCCTTAAACTCCTTTTGGGAGAATTTAGCGATCTTAGCAGCGATGAAACCCGAGAGGGGGAGGGTGAGGAAGGCCACCAAGGTCAGCCAGGGGCTGATGGTAAGCATCATGATGACGATCCCCACAATGGTCACCACGCTGATAATCATCTGGGTCAGGCTCTGCTGCAGGGTATTGCTGATGGTATCAATATCGTTGCTGACCCGGCTGAGGATCTCCCCATGGGTGTTACGGTCGAAATAGGCCATGGGCAGCCTGTCCAGCTTCTCGTTTACATCCTTCCGGAGGCGGTAGATGGTCTTCTGGGTGATTCCGGCCATGACGAAGCCCTGGATATAGTAAAAGAGGGCGGAAATCACATAGATCCCCAGGACATACAGGAGGATCTCCCCGATGGCCTGGAAGTCTATGGAGGGGCGTTGGGTGATATCCATTTCCTCCAGGGCCTTAAGGTAGGAGGAAGGGATCTTCTCCTTCATTCCCTGATCCAGCTGCTCCAGCAGGGCAGCTCCTGTTGTGCCCGGGGGGAGTGTAACGCCTGGAGGCAGGTTTTTCTGGACTTCCTCATAGAAGTTCAGCTTTACTACTCCTTCTATGAGCTTATCGGTTGCCTGGCCCAGGATCTTCGGACCGGTTATGGCGAAGATGGTGCTTCCCACAGCCAGCAAGAGGATCAGGGAGATGGCGGCCAGATATTTTTTAAGATATTCTCCCAAGCGGAACATGGTCCCCCGGAAATCCTTGGGCTTTTCCGCAATCCGGCCCATGGGGCCGCCAAAGCCTCTCCCCGGACCTCTGGGGGCTGTGACCTGCTGTTCTTTTTCCTTGCTCATGCCGCTTCACCTTCTTCCATCTGGGAGAGGACAATCTCCCGATATACCTTGTTGTTTTCGAAAAGCTCCTTGTGGGTGCCGATGCCGGCCACCTCTCCCTGATCCAGGACGATGATCTGATCTGCATCCATGATGGTGCTTACCCGCTGGGCTACCACAAGGATCAGTTTGTCCTGGAGCTCTTCCTTCAGGGCTTTCCGCAGGCGGCTGTCTGTCTCATAATCCAGGGCAGAAAAGCTATCATCGAAGATGATGATATCCGGATTCTTGGCAATGGCCCGGGCAATGGAGAGGCGCTGCTTCTGCCCGCCGGAGATGTTGGTCCCTCCCTGGGCTACCAGGCTTTCAAAGCCATCCTCCATCTTCTCGATGAACTCCAGGGCCTGGGCGATCCGGGCGGCCCTCCTGATTTCCTCAGGGCTGGCCTCTTCCCGGCCATAGCGGATATTATCTGCAATGGTACCGCTGAAGATCACAGGTTTCTGAGGCACCAGAGCAATGGACTCCCGGAGGTCCTTCAGGGCAAAACGGCGGACATCCTGGCCGTGGACCAGCAGCTCTCCGCACTCAATATCGTAAAAGCGGGGAATCAGGTCGATGAGGGTGGATTTCCCGGATCCGGTCCCCCCGATAATAGCTGTGGTAGTTCCCGCCCGGGCTTTGAAGGTGATGTCCTTCAGGACGGGTTCCTGGGCTCCGGCATAGCGGAAGCAGACATTCCGGAATTCCAGGGAGGCTTCCCCGGCAGGGGCCTTCTCTGTCTTAGGGGGATTGGTGACTGTATTGACGCTGTCCAGGATCTCCAGAATCCTCCGGGCCGAGACCTGGGCTCTGGGAATGAAGGTGAAGATCATAGCAAGCATCAGGAAGTTCATCATAATCATCATGACATACTGCATAAAGGCCATGATGGATCCGATTTCAATGCCCCCTGCTTCGATCTGCAGCCCTCCTGCCCAGATGATCAGGATGGCGCTGGCATTCATGACGAACATCATGGCAGGCATCAGGGTCACCATAATCCGGGCTACCCGCAGGGTAGTCCCTGTAAGATCTTTGTTGGCCTTGTCGAAGCGCTCCATTTCAACGGGGCTTTTGGCAAAAGCCCGGATGACCCGGAGGCCTGTGAGATACTCCCGGAGAATGAGGTTCAGGCGGTCCAGTTTCTGCTGCAGGGCCTTGAACTGAGGCAGTGCCAGAAGCATGGCGCTTCCCATAATCAGGAAGAGAAGGGCCAGGACGATGAAGATCACATAGGCCAGGGAGGGTGCCTGGGAGATGGCCATGATAATCCCTCCCACCCCCATGAGGGGGGCCATGAGCATCATCCGGGACATGACCAGGAACTGCTGGAGCTGATTGATATCATTGGTAGTCCGGGTGACCAGGGTAGCGGTGCCGAAGCGGCCCATCTGCTCTATAGAGGCGTAGGTCAGGGTGCGGAAGACCCCGTTCCGGAGGTCTGTAGCCACCCCTGCAGCAACCCGGGAAATGAGGAAGCTAGCCAGAATCACGGAGGTAGAGGCGACGAGGGTAATCAGAAGCATCCAGCCCCCCAGGCGCCAGATGGCAGCCGTGTCATTAACCATGATCCCCTTGTCTACAATCTCCGACATCAGCCGGGGAAGGTTGAGGTTGCTCATGACCTGGATGAAGATGAGGAGGGCTGCGGCCAGATAGGCCGGGAGATAGGGTCTGAGATAAGCTGCAAGTTTACGCATGGCTGTCCCTTTCTTCTTTAAAGCGGATCATTTCTTCCATAATATTAATAAAGGTGCGGATCTTCTCCGTGCCGATGGCATCGATAAGATCTGTGGTGAAGGAGAGGATTTTCTGGTGGTGGGCCTCCATGGCCTCCTCCCCCAGGGGAAGGAGATGGACCCGGATGACCCGGCGGTCCCTTTGGTCATGGCTGCGTCGGATGTAGCCTTTGCGCTCCAGCACACCGAGACCCTGGGCGATACCAGAGGAGGTGAGTCCTGAATGCTCCACCAGGCTGGAGACCGGAATCCCTTCTGCCAGCCTTCCTCCCTGGGCATAGACAAGATGCAGCAGGGCAGTCTGGCCCGGTGTCAGGCTGCAGGAACCCTCCTGGTGGAAGCCCCCCCGCTTCAGGCGTTTAATCACACCCATTAGCTCCAGGGACAGGGTTTCCTTCTCATTCATCAAAGGCACCTCCTTTAAGATTTAAGAAATTAAGGGTATAAATAGTTTAGATTATAAACAATTATATCCAGATGCAGAATCCCTGTCAAGGTAAGAGGATGTAAAGTCATTCTATGATAAAGACAAAACAAGGAAAATGGAGTAGAATCAGAGATGAAGAAATGAATTCCAAGGAGGCTCTCATGGGCTATTTCCGCAGCCAGGATATCCGATTGCTGCTATTCCTCAACAACCGCCTGCACCTTAAGGGCCTGAAGGTCTTCATGCGGGCCTATACCCATCTGGGCGGAGTGGCCTTCCATTCCTGTCTGGCTATCTTCCTCCTCTTTGCACAGAGGCCTTTGGGGATCACTTTCCTTATCAATATCTTCGTCTCCCAGTTCCTGGTCCACAGCCTGAAGTTCCTGGTCCACAGGCCAAGGCCTTATGCCACTTATGAGAGCGTCATCGTCCGCAAGGAATCCAGGGATACCAATGCTTTCCCCTCCGCCCACACAGCGTCCTCCCTCATGGCGGCCTTCACCTTCAGCAGGGCTTTTCCTGAAATGGCCTGGCTGTTTTATCCCGCCGCTATTCTGGTGGGCCTTTCCCGGATCATCCTGGGCTACCATTATCCCAGCGATGTTCTGGCCAGCATGCTCCTCACAAGCCTCACTTTTGCCCTTCTCCACTTCCTGGATTTCAGCAATTTCAGCGGAATCTGAAAATATTTACAAAAAGCTGTTGACACCTCAGGACCGCTGTAGTATTATCTTTTCAGAAGCGGATGGTAAGCTTCTCACCGAACTGAATACATGCCTTGTATAAACCGGCGATATGGGCCGATGTATCTACAGGAAACCGTAAATATCCTACTACAAGAACAGCACTTATCCTTGATTTGTTGTTGTTTTTGTAGCAGGATATTTCTTTTTGAAATATTTAAAGGTATGTCACAGTCCAAATTGCAAAGGAAACAGCCGCCTGGGCCATAGGCGGCTGTTTCCTTTTGGCCTCTTCCCTGTTAAGATGGGAAAAGATACATGAGGAAGAAGGAGGAGTGGATATGGCAGGAAAACTGGGATCCCGGCTGCTGCGCCTGGCCATTCTCCTTCTGGGCAGCGCTCTGATCTACCAGAACTGGGAGAGGCTTTCCGGCCTGCAGCCTGGAGAGGGAGAGGTCTGGCTTCCTGTCTTGTTAGGAGCCCTTCTGGGAGTGGGGGCTCTCTTCTGGCCCTTCCTTTCCCGGCATCCTCTTCTCAGGGGACTGTTCCTCCTCCCTCTCCTCCTCTGGTTGGGGCTTTCCGCGGTCATCCTCCTCTATGGCCGCCTTTGGGGAAGCCCTGGGGATTTCAGGGGGGATACAGTGCTCCTTCCGGCTATGGCCAGGGAGGAACGGCTGCTTCTGGAGAAAAATCTGGACCTGGCCATCCTCTATTATGAAGAAAACCCTGCCAGCCGCTTTATCCTCAGCGGAGGCAGGGTGGAGCAAGGCCGGATCTATCTGGAAGAGGGAGGCATCCCGGCAGGCCGGATCTTCCTGGAAGCGGAAGCAGAGAACCTTGAAGAAGCCTTCCGGAAGGCCAAAGAGATTATGGGGGAGAAGAAGATCTCCTTCAAAATCTCATATATCCTCCCAGAACATCAGCTTCTCCGGGGGAGGCTTCTGGCTTCCCGGGAAGGTTATGTGGGGGCGGTAGGCCTCACTCCCGGCTGGATCTTCCAGGACGCCCTGGGCCATTATCTGGAAGAGGCCCTGTCCCTATTCAGAGCCTTGCTGGGGGAGCTGCTTTGAGAGATAGCTCCAGACTTCCTGGAGGACATCCTCCCGGCCTGTCTCATTGTGGAGCTCGTGCCAGTATCCCGGCCAGTTCCGATAGGTAATCAGGGGATTCCCGGCATCCGCCAGCTGGCGGATGGCTTCGGTATCCACCACCAGATCATCTCCGGCAGACATAAGGAGAATGGGGACCTGAAGCTCATGGGGATGAGCCAGGACATAACGCCCTCCTTCCATAATCCCACGGGCCATGCCTGTGCTTATGAGATTATGGTGCAAGGCGGGATCCGCAATGGAACGGAGGTATTCCCTGTCATGGGAGAGGCTGTGAAGCTTTGTCTTCACCTGATAGCCCGGGCCCAGAACCCTTTCCATCATCCGCACGGCCCAATAGGGGGTGCCCTTATGGAGGCGCAGCCAGGGGCTGGACAGAATTGCAGCTTTCACATGAGCTGGCTTGCGGCGGATCAGATAGTTCAGGGTGATGTTCCCCCCCATGCTATGCCCGTACAGGAAGAGGGGAAGGTCCGGCCAGCGGGCCTGCATCTCCCCTGCAGCCAGTTCCAGGTCTTCCAGGAATTCCTCATAACTCCCGCAGACCCCCCGGGGCCCTTCCTGCCTGCCATGTCCCCGCTGGTCGTAGACCCAGACCGCCAGGCCTTTCCTGGCAAAGTCCCTGCTCAGATTCCTGTAGCGGCTGCCATATTCCGCAAAGCCATGGACAATGAGGAGGAGGCCCTTGGGCGCGTCCGGGGGAAGGGTGGCATAGACAGGCAGTGAAGCCCCTCCGGCACCCTGGATGGTTTCTTGGTCGTATCTGGTCATGAGTATCCCCCCTTTCCCCGATTATATGGCTTTTCCCTGGCTTTGGCAAGGACCCTGTCCTTTACGGCATTCCCGGGATTTGATATAATGTGGGGGTATATATATATCAGAAAAGAAAGAGGAAACATCAATGAAATTCACGAAAATGCATGGACTGGGGAATGACTATGTCTATGTCAATGGCTTCCGGGAGAAGGTGGAAGATCCGGAAACCCTGGCCCGTTTCGTATCAGACCGCCACTTCGGCATCGGCTCTGACGGCCTGGTGCTGATCCTGCCTTCCGATACCTGCGATTTCCGGATGCGGATGTTCAATAATGATGGTTCAGAAGCGGAAATGTGCGGAAATGCCAGCCGCTGCGTAGCCAAGTATGTTTATGACAACGGACTGACTGTAAAGGATGAGATTACCCTGGAGACCCTGGCCGGAGTCAAGATCCTGAAGATGGAAATCCTGGAGGGCAAGGTCCGCCGGGTGACTGTGAATATGGGGGCGCCTATTCTGGAGCCTGAAGAAATCCCTGTGGATATGGAAGGGGCTTCGGTCATCAGCCGGGAGATTCAGGTGGCCGGGGAAGCCATCCCCGTGACCTGCGTTTCCATGGGCAACCCCCACGCTATTGTTTTTGTGGAGGATGCAGCCCATTACCCTGTGGAGGTGAAGGGGCCTCTGTTAGAGAACCATCCCCTCTTCCCTAGGCGCATCAATGCGGAATTCGCAGAAATCCTTTCCCGGGACAGGATCCGCATGAGGGTCTGGGAACGGGGCAGCGGCGAGACCCTGGCCTGCGGCACAGGAGCCTGTGCCACCCTGGTGGCCGCAGCCCTGAACGGCCTGACAGAACGCCAGGCTACCCTGGAGCTTCTGGGGGGAGAGCTGGAAATCCGCTGGAGTCCCGAAGATAACAACGTCTACATGACAGGACTCGCCACTACAGTATTCAACGGAGAGATCGACCTTGCAGAAGCAGGGATGAAAGGATAAGCGCAGATGATCAAAGTCAATGAGAATTTCCTGAAAATCAAGAACAACTACCTCTTTTCAGATATCGCCAAACGGGTCCGGGCTTTTACGGAAGCCAATCCTGAGGCTCCTGTAATCCGCCTGGGCATCGGGGATGTCACCAGACCCCTGTCCCCCGCTGTTCTGGGAGCCCTTCACAGCGCAGTGGATGAAATGGGCGCTGCCGCTACCTTCCGGGGCTACGGACCGGAACTGGGCTACGATTTCCTCATCGATGCCATTCTGGAAAATGAGTTCGCCCCCCGGGGGATCAGCCTGTCCCGTGATGAGATCTTCATCAGCGACGGCTCCAAGTCCGATACAGGGAATATCGGGGATATCCTGGGCCGGGATAATGTAGTGGCTATTACAGATCCTGTCTACCCTGTCTACCTGGATACCAATATCATGGCGGGACGGGAGAAGATCGTCTACCTCCCCTGCAACAAGGAGAACGGTTTTGTCCCAGCCCTTCCGGAAGAGGAAGTAGATATGATCTACCTCTGCCTTCCCAACAACCCCACAGGGACTGTCCTGACAAGGGAGCAGCTTCAGGTCTGGGTGGACTATGCAAGAAGCCACAAAGCCCTGATCCTTTTTGATGCGGCTTATGAGGCCTTCATCCGGGAGGAGGAGATCCCCCATAGCATCTATGAGATTCCCGGCGCCCGGGAAGTGGCCATCGAATTCCGCAGTTTTTCCAAGAAGGCTGGCTTTACAGGTACCCGCTGTGCTTATACGGTAATTCCCAAGGAAGTCCGGGGCTATACCGCTTCCGGAGAGGAAGTGGCCATCAACCCCCTGTGGAACAGAAGGCACAGCACGAAATTCAATGGCGTCCCCTACATCGTCCAGAAGGCTGCGGAGAGCGTCTACAGCCCGGCAGGGAAGAAGGAGACTCAGGAAACCATCGACTACTATATGGAGAATGCAAGAATCATCAAGGAAGGCCTTGGGGAGATCGGCATTGAGACCTTTGGCGGGGTGAATGCCCCCTATATCTGGCTGAAGACGCCTGGGGGCATGGACTCTTGGTCCTTCTTCGACAAGCTCCTGGAAGAGGCCAACATTGTAGGGACCCCGGGAGTGGGCTTTGGAGACAGCGGGGAAGGATACTTCCGCCTCACGGCTTTCGGGAGCCGGGAGAATACCCTGGAAGCGGTCTCCCGTTTCAGAAAACTGAAATTCTGACAGTCAGGAAAGCCCGGAAGGGCTTTCCTTTTTTAAAGGCAGGAGGCTGATGCCATGCTTATTGAATCACTCTTCAAACGCTTCATCCCCGGAGGGGGAGATATCACGGACCCCAGGGTCCGGGAACGCTACGGCCTGGCCACAGCCTCCCTGGGAATCCTGAGCAATCTCTTCCTTGTGGTTCTCAAGGTTCTAGCAGGGCTCTTCATGGGATCTCTGGCTATCGTTGCAGATGGTCTGAACAATCTCTCCGACAGCATTTCCTCCCTGGTCTCTCTCCTCAGCTTCCGGATAGCCGGGAAGCCCCCGGATCAGGACCATCCCTTCGGCCATGGACGGGCGGAGCATGTATCGGCCCTGGTGGTTGCAGGGCTGATCCTCCTTGTGGGCTATGAGATCCTGAAGCAATCTGTGGGCAATATCCTGGAACCTGCGCCCCTGGAATTCGACCCCTTCCTCACCTTCCTCCTCCTCCTTTCCATGGGAGTCAAGCTCTGGCAGATGGGCCTCAACCGCCACATGGGCAGGCTGATCCACTCCAAGACCCTGCTGGCTACGGGGGATGACAGCCGCAATGATGTCCTGGTTACAGGAGGAACAGTAGCAGGCCTCCTGATTGCCCGGTTTACAGGCCTCAATCTGGACCCCTACATTTCAGCACTCATCGGCCTCTTCATCCTTTATAGTGGCTTCTCCATCAGCAGGGAGGTGGTCTCTCTCCTGATGGGCCAGTCCCTGAACCGGGAAGAGGCAGAAGAGATCAAGGCAGCGATCCTCTCCTATCCCGGGATCCTGGGGGTCCATGACCTGATCAGCCATACTTACGGCCCCACTTACCAGATGGCCTCCATCCATGTGGAAGTAGACGACAGGGCCGGAGTCCGGGAAAGCCATGACCTCATTGACCGCATCGAGAAGGAAGTGGGAGCCGCTCTGGGCATCCTTCTGGTCATCCATATGGACCCGGTCCAGTGCGGGGATCCCAGGCTGGAAGAGGTGCGGGAAGCCATTGGCAGGATTCTGGCGGGAAGGGACTCTTCCATCTCCCCCCACGATATCCGCCTGGTACCAGGGAAGAAGCGGGTAAGCATCCTCTTCGATCTGGAGCTTCCCTTCCATTTTCCGGAAGAAGAGAAGGAACCCCTGGTCCGGAAGCTGGAGGAAGGCCTGCGGGAGCTGGATCCTGCTTATGAGGCTGTCATCCATCTGGAATACGGGTATATCGGGGAATGAAAAGAGACGGCAGCCTGGCTGCCGTCTCTTTCATTTATTTTTATCCTTTGCGGTTCTGGCTCTTGGCCCGGAGGTTGTTGTCCAGGATCTTCTTCCGGAGGCGGATGCTCTTTGGTGTCACTTCCACCAGCTCATCTTCCTCGATGAACTCCAGGGACTGTTCCAGGGAAAGGATCCTGGGGGGGCTGAGTTTCAGGGATTCATCTGCTGAAGAGGAGCGCATATTGGTGAGATGCTTCTGCTTGCAGACGTTGATGGTGATATCCTCCCCCCGGGCATTTTCCCCGACGATCATCCCCTGGTAAACATCCATGCCGCTGCCGATGAAGAGAGTGCCCCGGTCCTGGGCCCCATAGAGGCCATAGTCTGTGGATGTCCCGGATTCATAGGCTACCAGGACCCCCTTCTTCCGGGTGGCGATTTCCCCCTTCGCTGGCTCATAGCCGCTGAAGACATGGTTCATGATGCCGTTGCCCTTGGTATCTGTCAGGAACTCCCCTGTGTAGCCGATCAGGCTTCGGGCAGGGATTTTGAATTCAAGGCGGGTATAGCCCCGGTTCCCGGTGCTCATGTTAAGAAGCTCCGCCTTGCGCAGGCCTAGCTTCTCCATAACCACACCCATGAATTCTTCAGGAATGTCGATAACCAGGTCTTCCATCGGTTCGGAACGGACCCCGGCAATCTCCCGGTAGATGATCGCCGGTTTGGAGACCATGAATTCAAAGCCCTCCCGGCGCATGGTTTCAATGAGGATGGAAAGATGGAGCTCTCCCCGGCCGGAAACTTTGAAGCTCTCTTTGGAGTCCGTCTCCTCTACCCGCAGGGAGAGGTTGGTTTCCGTCTCCTTGAAAAGCCGGTCTCCCAGATGGCGGCTTGTGACAAAATCCCCTTCCAGTCCGGCAAAGGGCCCGTTATTTACGGAAAAGGTCATGGATACGGTTGGGGCATCGATATCCGTAAAAGGCACAGGCTGGAAATCCTCGGCATCCCCGATGGTCTCCCCGATATTGATCTCACCCAGACCGGAGATGGAGACGATGTCTCCGCCTTCCCCGGCATCTATTTCCTCCTTCTTCAGGCCGAAGAAGGTGAAAATCTTGCCGATCTTGGCAGTGCGGCTGCTTTCTTCCGTTCCTATCCGGACAGTCTGGCCCTTTCGGGGGCTGCCTTGGCTGACCCGCCCCAAGGCCATCCGGCCCAGGTATTCGTTCCCCTCGATATTGGAGATGAGGATCTGCAGAGGAGCCTCTTCCATAATCCGGAGGGGGGGGAAGGTCTTCAGAATGGTTTCGAAAAGAGGTTCCATGCTCCGGCCTTCCTCTTCCAGAGAGAGGCTGGCAATGCCCCGCTTGGCGGAAGCATAGACAACAGGGAACTCCAGCTGCTGGTCATCAGCATCCAGTTCGATAAAGAGGTCCAGGACCTTATCGGCGCTGTCCAGAGGGGTGGCGCCGGGCCGGTCGATTTTGTTGATCACGACAATGGGGCGCAGGCCGGCAGCCAGGGCCTTGGAGAGGACGAAGCGGGTCTGTGGCATGGGGCCTTCAAAGGCGTCCACCAGAAGGAGGATGCCATCCACCATAGAAAGAACTCGTTCCACTTCCCCGCCGAAATCCGCATGGCCGGGGGTATCCACGATATTGATCTTGGTGTCCTTATAGCGGACAGAAGTGTTTTTGGAAAGGATGGTGATCCCCCGTTCCTTTTCCAGGTCATTGGAATCCATGACACGTTCATCTACGGATTCCCGGGGGGAGAAGGTACCGGACTGCTTCAGCAGCTCATCTACCAGAGTGGTCTTGCCATGGTCCACGTGGGCCACGATGGCGATATTGACGATTTTGCTCAATGTTTTCTGCTCCTTGAGGAAGATTTTCATCAAAAAAGCCTTTAACGCTTGGGTTAAAGGCTTTTCATGGTGCCCCCGGGCGGAATCGAACCACCGACACGAGGATTTTCAGTCCTCTGCTCTACCGACTGAGCTACAGGGGCAATCATGGTGATCCATCCGCGACTCGAACGCGGGACACCCTGATTAAAAGTCAGGTGCTCTACCGACTGAGCTAATGGATCATTAACGAATACGCAATACTCATTATACAATCCGGAATAGCCAATGTCAATAAAACACCTGAAAAAATACGGTTTAGAACAAGGGGATGAGCGTTATGGTCTCTTCCCGCTTGGGGCCTACAGCCACAATGGCCATGGGCACGCCAACCAGCTCCTCAATGCGCCTGAGGTAAGCTCTGGCATTGTCCGGAAGGTCCTCATAGCGGAGAATGCCCTGGGTGGAGGACTGCCAGCCCGGGAGTTCCTCATAGACGGGTTCTGCCTGGGAAAGCTCTGCCAGGGTGGCGGGGAAATCTACAGTCACCTGTCCGTTAATGCGGTAGCCTGTGCAGATCCGGATGCTGGGAAGGGAATCCAGGACATCCAGCTTGGTGACAGCCAGATGGGTGAGGCCGTTGATGTTGGCGGTGTACTTCATCATTACGGCATCGAACCAGCCACAGCGTCTTTTGCGCCCTGTGGTGGTGCCGAACTCATGGCCCACAGTACCAAGGATCTCTCCGACTTCATCAAAGAGCTCTGTGGGGAAGGGGCCTTCCCCGACCCGGGTAAGGTAGGCTTTGGTAACCCCCAGGACCTTGTCAATGCGGGTCGGGCCGAAGCCGGTTCCTACAGAAGCATAGCCTGCTGTGGGGTTGGAGCTTGTGACGAAGGGATAGGTTCCGTGGTCGATGTCCAGGAGGGTGCCCTGGGCCCCTTCGAAAAGGAGGTTCTTTCCAGCCTGGTAGGCGCCGGAGAGGAGCACTGGCACATCAGCCACATAGGGTGCCAGGAGCTGACGGTATTCCATGAACTGGCTATAGATGGACTCTTCCTCCAGAAGGGCTGTCTGGTCATAAAGCTTGGCAAGGATACGGTTCTTCTGGGCTACATTGGCAGCCAGTTTCTCCCGGAAGGTCTCCTGATCCACCAGGTCGCAGAAGCGGATCCCTGTCCGGGCGATTTTGTCCACATAGCAGGGACCGATGCCCCGGCCGGTGGTGCCGATCTTCCCGGAGCCCCGGCTTTCCTCTTCCAGACGGTCCAGGATCTTGTGGTAAGGCATGATGAGGTGGGTATGGGTGCTGATTTTGAGGTTTTCAGGGGTTACGGTGGTGCCTTTTTCTTCCAGATAGCGGATCTCCCCGAGAAGGACCTCCGGGTCTACGACCACGCCATTCCCGATAACCCCCACGGTTCCCGGATAGATGATGCCCGAGGGGATGAGATGCAGCTTGTACTCTGTCTCCCCGACGATGACCGTATGGCCGGCATTATTCCCCCCCTGATAACGGGCTACGAAATCGGCATTCTCAGCCAGGTAATCCGTGATTTTCCCTTTGCCTTCGTCTCCCCACTGGGAGCCGATCAGTACGACAGATGACATGTCAATCCTCCTCTACGTCAACATTCATATTGACGAATTTTGTGAATTCATTCAAGAAGATCATGGGCACCTTCCCTGTAGGGCCATGGCGGTGTTTGCCCACGATGATTTCAGCCGTCTTGTCCGGCGGACCCTCCTCATCATTCTCATACATGGAATTCCGATAGATGAAGAGGACCACGTCGCTGTCCTGCTCCAAAGAGCCGGATTCCCGGAGATGGGAAAGGTTCGGGCGCTTATCCGCAGTCTGCTCCACAGCACGGGAGAGCTGGGACAGGGCCAGGACCGGGACATTCAGCTCTCTGGCCAGGAGCTTCAGGTTCCTGGAGATATCTGAAATCTCCTGCTGGCGGTTTTCGGAACGCCGTCCGGTGCCACTGGACTGCATGAGCTGGAGATAGTCGATGATGATCAGATCCAGTCCATGTTCTGCCTGAAGCCTTCTGGATTTCCCCCGGATCTCCATGACATTGATTCCCGGGGTATCATCGATGTAGATGGGGGCTTTCATCAGCTGGTTGGCCGCTGTTGCCAGGCGGGAAAGCTCATCTGGTGTGACGCTTCCCTTCCGCAGTTTGGACTGGTCTACCTGGCCCAAGGAGGACAGGAGCCTTCCTACCAGCTGTTCCTTGCTCATCTCCAGGGAGAAGATGGCGATGGTCTTCTGGTATTTCACGGCAGCGTCTTCGGCGATATTCAGGCAGAAGGAGGTCTTCCCAACCCCTGGCCGGGCGGCTACGATGATCATATCGCTGGGCTGCAGGCCGTTCAGGATCTTGTCCAGATCCGGGAAGGTGGGCACTCCCACAGACTGGCTCCCCCGGTTCCGCAGGGTTTCCAGATGGTCGAAGGTGAGATGAAGGAGCTCCCCTACGCTTTCGAAATGGGAGCGCTTCTTCTTGTTGGCGATATCCAGGATGAACTGTTCTGAGCGATCCAGAATATTCTCTGTCTCATTCTCCCCCCGATAGACCTCTTCAGAAATCTCCCGGGCTGTATCCAGAAGCTGGCGCAGGGTGGATTTCTCCCCTACAATCCGGGCATAGTGTTCCACATGGCTGGCTACAGGGAGATCATTGGCCAGGGTCAGGAGATAGGGCAGCCCTCCGGCTCCCTCCAGATGCCCTGTGGTATCCAGGTAGGAGCTGACGGTTATGGCATCAAAAGGCTCCTTCCTGGCATTCAGGGCCAGGATGGCTTCATAAATCAGCCTGTGGCGGTCCACATAAAAATCCGCCGGGCTGATCAGTTCGAAGATCTTGTCCAGGGCGGCTGGATCCTGAAGCAGGCAGCTTAAAAGGGCGCCCTCGGCATTTTGGTCATGAGGGGGGATCCGGTCCATAGCGGCCTCCTATTCCTGCTCTTCCACCCGGACCCGGAGGTCCGCAGATACCCCTGGGGCGATGCGGATCTTGACCTGGTAAAGGCCCAGGAGCTTGATAGGGTCCTTCAGCTCGAATTTCTTCTTGTCCAGGTTCAGGCTGAACTGCTGGTTCACGGTCTCGCAGATTTCCTTGTTTGTCACGGCTCCGAAGAGGCGGCCTTCTGTGCCGGCTTTCTCCTTCAGGGTGATTTCCTGATCCTGGAGCCGGGCAGCCAGGGCCTGGGCTTCTGCCAGTTCCTGGGCCTTGCGCTCATCGGCTTTGGCCTTGATGGCCTGGCTTTCCCGGATTCCGCCTTCTGTAGCCAGGCCAGCCTTCTTATTCTTCAAAAGGAAGTTCCGGCCGTAGCCGTCAGCCACGTTCACCACATCTCCCTTTTTCCCGATTCCTTTGATATCTTCCCACAGGATGACTTTCATCTTCCGACCTCCCTGAAACAAAAAAGGAGCATAATGCTCCTATTCGTTGGTTGTGTATGGCAGCAGAGCGATATGCCGGGCTCTTTTGATGGCCGTGGTCAGCTCCCGCTGATGTGCTGCGCAACATCCGGAAATACGTCTAGGCAGGATTTTGCCTCTTTCAGTGATGTATCGTTTCAATCGATTGGCATCTTTGTAGTCGATGAGGGACTTGTCGACGCAGAAAGAACAGACTTTCTTCTTCGGTCTTCTCATTTCACGTTTCATAAAGGATGCCTCCTTTCTTCATTCATGATTGGTTGATCAGGCTTCCTGAACTTCGGAAACGGCTTCTGGCTGGGCTTCGGCTGCAGCAGCGGCCCGCTCGGCGTTCTGTCTGGCGAATCTTGCGGCATCCC
This sequence comes from uncultured Eubacteriales bacterium, assembly GCA_964389165.1. Classification (GTDB taxonomy): domain Bacteria; phylum Bacillota; class TC1; order TC1; family TC1; genus CAYMDI01. Next base: position 18,618 of record CAYMDI010000006.1, read on the forward strand.
GCTCTTTCCGCTTCTGAGCGTAATATTCCGCTTCAGCGATCTTCTTCTCATCCACTTTGATGACAAGGAACTTCATGACCCGTTCGTCGATTCTCAGGACCCGCTCCAATTCTTTAATGAAGTCAGCTGGCGCTTCGAAAGTCAGCAGGCTGTAAAAGCCCTCCCACTTCTTGTCCACTTCATAGGCGAGTCTGCGTTTGCCCCAGTTGTTAGCTTCGATGAGATTTCCGTTGTTCTTCACCAGGGTGCTGAATTTTTCAAGCACCTCATTGATGATATCTCCTTCCAGAGCTGCATCGATGACATAAAGGCATTCATACTTTTTCATGTTTTCACCTCCCTCGGATTATAGCCTGCTTCGGAGGCAGGCGGGGTGTATGCATGGTTCACATGCCCAATCATTCTATCACGGGGAGAGGGATTTGTCTATCGGGATGTGTGAATTTGCCTTCTCATCCATATTTTAAACCCTATTTTCTTTTCTCCCCTCAGAGGATATAATGGGGGAAAGCTGCAAAATACAGAAAAGAGGTGCCCTATGGCCAGCCTGCTCATTAAGAATATCCGAAGCATCGTCACCGTGGATGATAAGGACCAGGTCTTAGAAAATGCCAACATCTATATTGAGGATGGGGTGATCCGCTCCATGGGAGATGAGGCCCCCCAGGCCGATGAAGTCCTGGATGGAACAGGGCATTACTGCTACCCCGGCCTTATCAACACGCACCACCACTATTACCAGACCTTCACCAGGAACCTGCCCCAGGTCCAGAACCTGGAGCTCTTTGACTGGCTGAAGACCCTCTACGAGATCTGGAAGGGCCTGGAGGAGGATATGGTCTACTACAGCGCCCAGGTGGGGATGGGGGACCTGATGAAGAACGGGTGCACAACCTCCTTTGACCATCACTATGTATTCCCCACAGTGGCCGGAGGCCGCCTCATCGACAGGCAGATGGATGCCGCCAGGGATCTGGGTGTGCGCTTCCATGCATCCCGGGGCAGCATGTCTCTGAGCGTCAAGGATGGGGGGCTCCCCCCGGACTCTGTGGTCCAGACCACCCAGGAAATCCTGGAAGACAGCCAGCGCCTGATTGAGGCGTTTCATGACCCAAGACCCTTTTCCATGAACCAGATCGCCCTGGCCCCCTGCTCCCCCTTCAGCGTCACAGCAGACCTGATGCGGGAGACGGCAGACCTGGCCCGGGCCAAGGGCGTCCGTCTGCACACCCATCTGGGAGAGACCCTGGATGAAGAGGCCTACACCCTTTCCAGAGTAGGGATGCGTCCCCTGGCCTATATGGAGAGCCTGGGCTGGGTCGGCCCGGATGTCTGGTTCGCCCATGGGATCCATTTCAATGACCAGGAACTGCAGCTCCTGGCGGATACAGGCACCGGGGTGGCTCATTGCCCTGTATCTAATATGAAGCTCTCCTCCGGCATCGCCCGGATTCCGGATATGCTGAAACTGGGGGTTCCTGTAGGGCTGGCTGTGGATGGCAGCGCCAGCAATGACGGCTCCAATCTTCTGGAAGAGATCCGGATAGGCTATCTCCTCCACCGCCTGGGCTCCAGCAACAAGGCTCCTTCTGGATACGAAATCCTGAAGCTGGCCACCCGGGGCAGCGCCCGGATCCTGGGCCGCAATGACATCGGAAGCCTGGAAGTGGGGAAGGCAGCGGACCTCTTCATGGTAGACAGCCGCGAGCTGGCCCTTGTGGGAACCAGCCAGGACCCCAAATCCCTGCTGGCAACTGTAGGCCTGCACAGGCCGGTGGATTATACGGTGATCAACGGGAAGGTGGTAGTCCGCAAAGGCCGCCTGACCACAGTGGATGAAGAGAAGGTCATCGCCAGGGCCAATGAGCTTGTGACAGAACTCCTGAAGAAGGCGTAAGGTCCAGAGGAAAACCGTATAAAAAAATGTTGCAAATCCTTTGTAAAACAGATAAAATTAGAAAAGGGAAACAAAACCACCTCCGGGTGGTTTTTTTCTTTTCCCGGGTGTGACCGCCGAAACGGGAAGATGGCAGGATTGCAAGGAGAAAAGAATGGAAAAGCTGAAAGAACGCATACTGAAGGATGGCCGGGTGGCCGGGGACGGGATCCTCAAAGTGGATACCTTCCTGAATCATCAGATCGATGTAGGGCTGATGGAAGAGATCGGGGAGGAATTCTACAAGCGCTTTAAGGATGCGGGGGTAACGAAAGTCCTCACTATCGAGGCTTCCGGCATTGCTATTGCAGCCTTTGTGGCCAGAGCCCTGAAAGTGCCCCTCCTCTTCGCCAAGAAGAGCAACTCGAAGAATATGGATGGGGAGATCCTCACCTCACCTGTCCGGAGCTATACAAAGGGCCTGACCTACCTGGTCAGCGTGGCCGGAAAGTTCCTGGGGCCTCAGGACCGGATCCTTCTGATTGACGATTTCCTGGCCAACGGCAGCGCCCTGCTGGGACTGGCGGATATTGTGGGGAAAAGCGGAGCCACGGTTGCCGGTGCGGGAATCGTGATTGAAAAAAGCTTCCAGCCTGGCCGGAAACGGGCAGAGGAAGCAGGGTTGGATGTATGCAGCCTGGTGCGCATCGCATCCATTAAAGATGGAAGAGTGACCTTCCTGGAGGAGGATGCCTGATGGAAAACAACAATAAATATGATCTGATTATCGTGGGAGCCGGCCCGGCGGGGATTTTCACCGCTTTGGAATACAAGAAGCTTGCTCCGGAAAAGTCCGTCCTTCTCATTGAAAAAGGACGGATCATCGAAAAGCGCATCTGCCCTAAGCGCAAGACAGGGGTCTGCGTCCACTGCAAGCCCTGCAATATAACCACGGGCTTTGCCGGAGCGGGGGCCTACAGCGACGGAAAGCTTTCCCTCTCCCCGGATGTAGGGGGCTATCTCCCGGAATATCTGGGCTACCAGAAGACCCAGGATCTCATCGATTATGTGGACCAGGTCTACCTCTCCTATGGGGCGGACGGGACCATTTACGGGCTGGATCATCCGGAGAAGATTGCGGAAATCCGGGCCAAGGCCATCCGCAGCAATCTGAAACTCATCGAATGCCCCATCCGGCACCTCGGTACGGAAATGGGCTACAGCATCTATGGCAAGATTCAGAAGCATCTTATAGACCTCGGGGTGGAGCTGTCCTTCAACAATCCTGTTAAGGACTATATCCTGGATGAAGAAGGGGCTGTCATCGGGGTGACGGCGGACAAGGACTATTACGGAGAAGCCGTGGTCACTGCTGTGGGACGGGAAGGCGCGGACTGGCTGGATAAGGTCTGCGAACGCTACAAGATCGACAGGAAGGTCGGGATTGTGGATGTTGGCGTCCGGGTGGAATGCCGTGATGACGTGATGAAGACGCTGAATGAAAGCATGTATGAGTCTAAGCTCATCTACTATACCAAGACCTTTGATGACAAGGTCCGGGTCTTCTGCTCCAACCCCTCTGGGGAGGTAGCCACAGAAATCTATGACAACGAGCTGGCTGTGGTGAATGGCCACAGCTATAAGGGGGATCAGTACAAGACCCAGAATACCAACTTCGCCCTGCTGGTTTCCATGCAGTTCACAGAACCCTTCAGCGAGCCCATCGAGTATGGGAAGCATATCGCCCGTCTGGGGAACATGCTAGCCGGGAACAAGATCCTGGTCCAGCGCTTCGGGGATTTCAAGCGGGGCCGCCGGACCAATGAGGACCGCCTTCTTCGGAACAACATCGTTCCTACCCTGAAGGATGCGGTCCCAGGGGATCTCTCCCTTGTCCTGCCATACCGGATCATGCTGGACATCAAGGAGATGATCGAGGCCTTGGACAACATTGCCAAAGGCCTGGCTAGCGATGAGACCCTCCTCTACGGGGTGGAAGTGAAGTTCTATTCCAACCAGGTAAAGGTGAATGGCCGCTTCCAGAGCAATCTGAAGAACCTGTATACCATCGGAGACGGGGCCGGTATCACCCGGGGCCTGATGCAGGCCTCCTGCAATGGGGTTGCCATGGCCCGGATGCTGCTGGACCGGGAAGTATAGGGGGAAGGGAGAAGGCCGGGGCCTTCTCCCTTTTGATTTGCAAGAATATGCACATAATATACGAATAATATGCAATATATTGGGGTATTATGAATAATTATCAGGAATATTCCGAATATTCTTGCAATCTTATGCATACCCGGGTATAATGTTGTAATCATGGGCCTGTGCCCTGGAAAGGATGGAATTGGGATGAAGAAAATCAGGGTGAGTATCCTGGGGGCCACTGGCTACACAGGGCTGGAACTGTATCGCAGGCTGAAGCGGCGGGATGATGTGGAAATTGCCGACCTGCCCAGCACCAGCAGTCCCGGAAAGCCCTATGCTGAAGTAGCCGGGAGCCTTCTTGGCCTGGGGGAGGAGACCCTCTCCGCCTGGGATCCTAGGCGCACCGCTGCCATGTCTGATGTGGTCTTTACCGCCTTGCCTCATGGGGAGACCTTTGAAATCGCCAGGGAAGTGAAGAAGCAGGGAGGGAAGCTTATCGACATCGGAGCGGACTATCGCCTGGACCTGGAAGGCTATCGGAAATGGTACGGCCTGGAGCATGGCGCTCCTGAATTCATCCAGGAAGCAGTCTACTGTATTCCGGAGCTCCACCGCCAGAAGCTGACGGAGGACACCTGGCTTGTAGCCAATCCCGGCTGCTATCCCACCAGCATCCAGCTGCCCCTGGCCCCCCTTCTGGAAGCCGGGGTTCTGGAGCGGGATTCCATTATTGCCGATTCCAAGTCCGGGGTCAGCGGCGCTGGCCGGGGCCTGAAGCTGGCCACTCTCTACGGGGAGCAGAATGAGAATGTCAATGCCTATGGGGTGGGAAGCCACCGCCATAAGCCGGAAATGGAGAGGCATCTGGAGCCCTTCGGGAACGGGCCTGTGAAGATCCTCTTCACCCCCCACCTCATGCCTATGACCCGGGGAATCCACAGCACGATCTACTGCCGCATGAAGAAGGATCTCCGGGAGGAAGAGCTCCGGGAGATCCTGGCCAGCCGCTATAGAGGAGAGGCATTCGTCCAGGTCCTGCCTCCGGGCATCCTGCCCCATACCAAATGGGTTCAGGGCTCTAATGTGGCCCAGCTGAACCTGGTCCTGGACCGGGATACCGGCCATCTGGTCCTCCTTTCCGCTATTGACAACCTGGTGAAGGGGGCCTCAGGACAGGCTATTCAGAATATGAACCTCCTCTTCGGTCTGAGAGAAGGGGAAGGCATCGATAATCTCCCACTATTTCCTTAAGGAGGAAGTCAGCATCATGAGCAATATACCAAACGAACCCTACGGCGTGGTCTACCCCAAAGGCTTCAAGGCAGCGGGGATCCATTGCGGCGTCAAGAAGAAAAAGCGGGACCTGGCCCTGATCTATAGCGAGGCCCCCTGCACAGCCAGCGGCACCTTTACCCGGAACCTGGTGAAGGCCGCTCCTGTCCTGCTGTCTGAAAAGCATATCCGGGGGACCATCCGGGGTATCGTGGCCAACAGCGGCAATGCCAATGCCTGCACAGGGGAGAAGGGCATGGATAACGCACGGAAGATGGCCAGCGCTGCAGCAGAGGCCATGAATCTTCAGGCAGAGGAGGTCCTGGTGGCTTCCACAGGAGTCATCGGAGTGCAGCTCCCCATCGAAAAAATCCTGGAAGGGCTTCCCCTTGCTGCAGCAGAGCTGGGTGGAGAGAAGGAACAGGGAATCGAGGCTGCAGAAGCCATCATGACCACGGATACCTTCCGGAAGAGCTTTATGGCAGAGTTTGCCTATGAAGGCAAGGAAATCCGCCTGGGGGGCATCTGCAAGGGAAGCGGGATGATCCATCCCAACATGGCCACCCTCCTGGGCTTTGTCACCACAGATGCAGCAATTGACAAAGAGCTTCTGGAAGAGCTGGTGGCAGAAGGGGTGAACAAGTCCTTCAACGCCATCACAGTTGACGGGGATACCAGCACCAACGATATGGTGGTGGTCCTGGCCAACGGTGCCAGCGGCACCCCCACCATCCACGATAAGGAAGGAGAGCTCTATTCCCTCTTCCGGGAAAAGCTCTTCGAAATCCTCAAACGCATGGCTAAAAGCATCGTTCTGGATGGAGAAGGGGCCACGAAATTCATTGAAGTCCGGATCCAGGGCGCCCGGAACGAGGAGGATGCCATCCGGGCCGGAAAGTCTATTGCCACCTCCAGCCTGGTGAAGACAGCAGCCTTCGGGGAAGATGCCAACTGGGGACGGATCCTGGCAGCCGCTGGCTATTCCGGAATCTCCTTCAATCCCTATGAGACCAATATCTATATCGGCAGTGCCAAAGGGGAGCTTCTGGTCTGCGAGATGGGCATGGGACTGGATTTCGACGAAGATCTGGCCAAGAAGATCCTCTCGGAAGATGAGATCTACTATCTTGTGGAAATGGCAGAAGGGAAGGGGGATGCGGTGATCCTCACCTGCGACCTTTCCTATGACTATGTGAAGATCAACGGAAGCTACCGTTCTTAAGGAGGAGCCATGTACGAAGAAGCCAAGAAGAAGGCAGCCATCCTGGTGGAGGCCCTCCCCTATATCCAGCGCTTTCAGGGGAAAGTGGTGGTGGTGAAGTACGGGGGCAATGCGATGATCAATGAAGAACTGAAGCAGGCTGTCTTTCAGGATATCGTGCTGATGAAGCTGGTAGGGATGAACCCTGTCCTGGTCCATGGCGGTGGTCCTGAAATCACGGACATGCTCCGGCGCCTGGGCAAGGAGACCCGCTTTGTCAACGGCCTGCGCTATACAGACAGAG
>CAYMDI010000007.1:0-24896 GCA_964389165.1 uncultured Eubacteriales bacterium
GGTTCCCCTCCCCCTCCCCCTCTCCCAGCAGCTCCCTGGCCTGGAAGCCATAAAAGCGCAGGAGCCAGTCTGCCTGATAGAGGCGGTTCTCCCGGATCAGAGGGGGTGCGGGGAGGTCCGGAAGGGCGGGACCATGGTTGACAGGCATGTAGGCGGAGTAATAGACCCGCTTCAGGCCAAATTGCCCATAGAGGCTTTCGGAAAGGCGCAGGATAGCCGCATCGCTGTCCGGGGTGGCCCCGATGATCAGCTGGGTGCTCTGGCCTGCGGGGACGAAGGAAGGGGCCTTCCGGAAGCGGCGCCGCTCTTCCTTACTGGCCTGGATCTCCCTGCTGATGAAGCCCATGGGGGTGAGAATGGCCTGGGCATCCTTCTGGGGGGCCAGGAGCTTCAGGCTCCGGGAGGAGGGAAGCTCGATATTCACGCTCATCCGGTCGGCCAGCTCCCCTGTTTTGCGGATCAGTTCCGGATCAGCGCCGGGGATGGCCTTCACATGGATGTAACCATTGAAATGCCGGACATTCCGCAGCAGCAGGAGGGTCTGGTAGAGCTGCTCCATTGTATGGTCCGGGGTGCGGATGATGGCGGAGCTGAGGAAGAGCCCTTCTATATAGTTCCGGGTATAGAAGCTCATGGTGATCTCCGCCACCTCCTCCGGGGTGAGGGTCGCCCGGGGGACGTCATTGGAACTGCGATTGACGCAATAGGCACAGTCGTAGAGGCAGCTGTTTGTCAGGAGGATCTTCAGCAGGGAAATGCAGCGCCCGTCTGCGGAGAAGCTGTGACAGATGCCGCTGGCGGAACCATTGCCGGTCCCCTGGTCCTGGTTCTTCCTGGCACTGCCGCTGGAAGAGCAGCTCACATCATATTTTGCCGCCCCGGCCAGAATCCGCAGTTTCTCTTCCAGTTCCATCACATCACCTCCTTTTCTGCATCATAGCGAAATATCGTTCGCATGTCAAGGCAGATCCGGGGTGCGGTTCTTCCTTATTTTCCTCTGGGTGGGGAAATTATGAGGAAGTTCCTTGACCCTTCTCCCCTCTCTGGGATAGAGTTAGGGAAAAAGCAGAGGAGGCAGGCTCATGGAGAAGATCCTGATATACGGTGGGAACGGGGCAGTAGGCTCCGCTCTGGCCAGAATCCTGGCCGAGGAGGGCTATCCCCTCCATCTGGCAGGTCGCAATGAAGCAGCCCTGGCAGCCCTGGGGAATGAACTGGGGGCCCAATGGACTGCAGGGGATGTCCGGGAGGCTTCCTTCCATAAGGAAGTCGCCAAGGCTGCAGGGAAAAGCCTGGGAGGTCTTGTTTATGCGGTAGGCAGCATTAATCTGAAATCCCTGCGGCGCCTGGAGCCAGAGGATTATCTGGAGGATTTCCAGCTGAATGCCATGGGTGCCGCCCTTGCAGTGAAGGAGAATCTGGGAGGGCTGAAAGCCGCTCCGGGTGGCTCTTCAGTGGTGCTGGTCTCCAGCATTGCTGCCCGGAAGGGCTTTCCCATGCATGCCTCCCTGTCCATGGCTAAGGCTGCGGTGGAAGGCCTGGTCGTGGCTCTGGGTGCGGAGCTGGCCCCTGGGATCCGGGTGAACGGCATTGCACCTTCCATCCTTGCCGGGAGCACTCTTTCTGCCGGAATCCTGAAGAGCGAAGAGAGCGTGGAGGCTATGGCGGCCCTCCATCCCCTGAAGCGCCTTGGGACTCCCCAGGAAATCGCCCAGCTGGCAGCGTTTCTCCTGTCTCCCCAGAGTCCCTGGATTTCCGGGCAGATCCTGGGGGTAGACGGCGGCCGCTCTACCCTGATCCTCTGATCATGACAACAACCCACCGGGGTATTGAATGCGCATAAGCTGATATTAAGGAGGTAGAATGATGATCACTACTGGAAAACTACTGGGGCTCCTTACAGCAGCCCTGATCCTCCTGGCCTTCAGCCGGGTGACCATCCGGGTCTTCAGCCCCCTGACGGACCGTTGGCTGCGAAAAGCGGCAAGGGCCCTCCGGGGGAAGCAGGCCCTTGAGGCTTTCCTCCTCCGGCATCATTTCCTCTTCGGCCGGCTGGCTTTCCTCTCCGCCCTGGTTCACGGGACATATAACTTCTGGCAGACCGGACGTCCCAGTGTAACAGGGCTGACTGTCTTCCTCTTCCTGACAATCCAGATCCTTCTGGGGAACTTCAGGAAGGTCCTGCCCTGGGCGGCCCGGGTTCACCGGATCCTCCCTCATGGGATGCTGCTGGCGCTGATCATCCATATTCTGAAGAAATAGGGGCCTCTTGACAAGGTCATAAGGAGAGTCAATAATTAAGGTATATCGGGGGCATTAGCTCAGCTGGGAGAGCGCTGCGTTCGCAATGCAGAGGTCAGGGGTTCGAGTCCCCTATGCTCCACCATCCCTTTGGGATGGGTTGCATGAAAGGAAGATCAGATGCTGGAATATTTCATCCTCAATGCCCTGTCGCTGATCGGCCTGATTTCCCTGGCTTATCTGATCTATCATACTGGCAGGAGGGCCTTTCAGAAATACCCCCGCTCAGGCAGGCTGGTTTTCGGAATCTTTGCCGGAGTGGCCGGGGCTTTTCTCATGAGCCAGAGCTTTGAAACGGACAGCGGGGTGCTTATCGGTTATCGTAATCTGAATATCGGAATGGCTGCCTTCTTCGGCGGCTTTTTCCCTGCGGCCATTGCTGCGGGGATTATGTTTGCCTATCGCGTCCTGGTCATCGGCTTGAACCAGACGACCCTGACCTTATTGGCCAGCCTTACTGTCCTGACCATCGGCGGGACTCTTCTTGCCAGGTATGGCAAGACCCTGGCCTGGAAGTGGGGGGGATTCTGCGCCTTGAATATCGCCGTGACGGCGATCGCCCTGTACTCCCTTCTCCGGGGCAAGGGCAACCCTCCCCTTGTCTTCATCACCTTCTATATCGGCTATGTCCTTCTGTCCTTGATCATCTACATCATATTAAAGCTCTTCCTGCAGTTTGACCGGAACTACAGCAGGCTGGTGGGTGAGAATGTCCTCAATACCCATGACCCCCTCACCGGGCTGAAGAACCGGAACGCGGTAAGGCTCCTGAAGGAGGATCTCAAGGAGAGGGACAGCTTTTCCGGGCTCCCCTCGGTGATGACCATCGATATCGACAACTTCCGCCTGGTGAACAATGCCCTGGGGCATCTGGAAGGGGACCGGATGATTCTGGATTTCTCCCGGAAACTCACGGCTGTCATGGAAGGCCGGGGGGAGGTCTATCATACGGATGGGGATGAGTTCCTGGTCCTTGTGGAATCCGTGGAGGCCTCCCAGATGCAGGAGTATGCCAGGGAGATCCTGGGGGCTCTGACAAGCCAGATCAGGGTCAGCAATCGGATCTTCTTCCTTACAGCCAGTATCGGCATCGCCATGGGCAAGGAAGGGCAGTCCCTGGATCAGACAATTGAGAATGGTGACACGGCCCTGTATATTGCCAAAAAGGAGAAGAACGCAGCGGTCCTTTACACCCCGGAAATGGAAAAAGCCAGGACGCGGGATTCGATCCTGGAAGAGGATCTGCGAAGCGCGTTGGAAAACAAGGAGCTGGAACTCTACTTCCAGCCCATCTATGATGTAAGGAAGGGCTGTATCAATCAGGTGGAAGCCCTGCTGCGCTGGAATCATCCTGAGTTCGGCCAGGTCTCGCCCAATGAATTCATTCCTATTGCGGAACGGACCAAGCTGATCCTGCCCATTACAGACTGGGTGATCCGGGAGTCCTGCCACCAGCTGGTCCAGTGGAATACCATTGGGATTGGTGGGATCATTGTCAGCGTCAATCTATCCTTTGTCTCTTTTGAGAACAGGGGGAATGAGCTCACGACCTTCGTCGCCCGTTCCATTCAGGAGGCCGGGATCAAGGCCTCCAGCCTGAAGCTTGAGATTACAGAGAGCGTATTGATGCACGATTCGGATGAAACAATCAAGGTATTCCATGAGTTGAAGCGGATCGGGGTCAAACTGGCTCTTGATGATTTCGGAACCAGGTATTCGACATTTGAATACATGAAGGAGCTTCCCCTGGATATTATGAAGCTGGATCGCTCTCTGATCAGAGATCTCATCACGGGCGAGAAGGAGCAGATGATCGTCAGCACCATTATCTCCATTATCCATGCCCTGGGCCTGGAAGTGGTGGTGGAAGGGGTGGAGACAGAAGAGCAGTATGCACTTCTGAAGGAGTATGGGGCCGACTATATCCAGGGCTTCCTCTTCAGCAAGCCCCTCCCTGCTGCTGATTTTGTGGAATATTACCGTTCTATGGAAGAGCCGGTCTGCTAGGATACTGTATGCTGCGGAGGCTGTGCCGTCCAATCCTATGAATAGGAGCATGTGAAATGAAAAAACCTCTCTAAGGAGAGGTTTTTTTGATGTCTCAAAAACGGAAGGTATTACCTGTAGAGCCAGTCTGCACCCAGCCTGTCAAAGACGGCCTTGTAGCCCTTCACGAAGGTCCCGGTGCCCAGGGCCACCGCCAGGGTGCCCTCCCGCATCCCATTCACATTACCGAAGGCCCAGAGGGAGAGGGAAATGGCAATGAGGAGCAGGGCCCCATCGAAAAGGATCTTCACATTGCCGAATTTCATCCCTGTGCGGCTGGAGAGGATCTTCACCAGCGATTCTGCAGGGTTGATGATCACATCCCCCAGGACCTGGCAGTAGACCCCAAGAGACAGGAGGGCGATGCCCCCCAGAAGGGCCGCCAGATGAGCCCAATAGGAAGAGGGCTCCAGACCGTTAAAGACTGCCAGACCCAGATCGATGAAATACCCGAAGAAAGGGGCGATGATCAGCTGGCTGGCATGTTCCTTCCTGAAATCCTTCCCCAGGAGGGGCAGCTGGATCAGAACAAAGGCCACACTCAGGAGCATGGCCGCGGTCCCGAAGGACAAAGGCAGGATCTGGGAGAGGACCATGGGGACGCTGGATATGGGGGTGGTGCCCAGTCCGCTTTTGGCGGTAAGGGCGATGCCGAAGCCCATAAAGAAGAGTCCAAGGATGAAGATGCCATAGCGAATGGCCAGTTTTGTATTTTTCATATGATATCACCAGGTTCATTGTAGCAAAAATAGAGGGAAAAGACACAGGATAGGGGAGATATTCCAGTATTCTGAATCCCCAGTTCTCCCAGGACGTCTTCGGCGGCGGAAAAACTGCAGGAGTTAATGTAATCCAGTGGACCAATACTGGTGGAGACAACCAGAAATGGATCCTGGAAGCCCTTGAGGATTAATTAGAGACATTGAGAAAAGGGGAGCGCAGAGCGCTCCCCTTTTCATTTATATATTTATGGTAATCAGAAAACATATACCTTATCTGCCGCCTCGCTCATTTCAGCAAGCTCCAGCATATTGCTCCGTTCTGCCCCCGGCAGAAGGCCATCAGCACCAAGACCCCTGGCGTCCATGCAGGAGCCTCAGACCTTCACCAGGCCCTTCTGGGAGAGCACAGACTTCAGCATCCTCCCCACGTTATAGTAGCCCTCCGGGGTATTCTGCCCCTGAATAGCGCAATTCACCCCATCTCCCATCAGGGAGACCCAGACCTCCGCCCCCTCCCGCTTCTGCAGGGCCATGGCCAGCCGCAGGGCGTTATAGGCCTTCTCGCTGCCATAGGGTCCATCCTGAATGATGAACAGATGCTTCATTCCCCTTCCTCCTTTCCTTGCCACCTCTTTACCCCTATGATACCATAAAAAAGAAAGCCTGCAGCCCATAGATAGAAGAAAGGAGAAGTCCCCATGAGACCTATGAGAACTGCCCTGGCCGGAGCCTTCTCCGCCATGAGCCATCGCAACTACCGCATATACTGGGCCGGAGAGATCTTCTCCCTGGTTGGGACCTGGGTCCAGAGCATTGCCCAGTCCTGGCTGGTTCTGGAACTCACTGGCTCCCCTTTCCGGCTGGGGCTTGTGGCCACCATCCAGTTCCTTCCCATGATGCTTTTATCCCTGTATGCAGGGACCTTGGTGGACCGCTTCCGGAAGCGCAGCATTCTCATCGCCACCCAGACCATCCTGATGATTCTGGCCCTGATCCTGGGCCTCCTCACCCTCTTTCAGGTTGTGGAGTTCTGGCACATCCTGGTCCTGGCCCTCTTCTTCGGACTGGCCAATACCATCGACGTCCCCGCCAGGCAGTCCTTCTTCATCGAACTGGTGGGCCGGGAGGATTTCATGAATGCCGTAGCCCTGAATAGCGGAATTTCCAACCTATCCCGCATCCTGGGCCCGGCTGTGGGGGGGCTCCTCATCGGACTGGTGGGCATCGCCCCCTGCTTCCTGATCAACAGCGCCAGCTATATCCCCGTCCTCATCACCCTTTTCCTGATCCGTCCCAACACCCTTTCGTCCCAGATCCGCAAGAAGGCACAGTCCCTGAAGAAGACCTACATGGGCATCCTTCAGGGCCTTCGCTACATCCGCAGGCGGGAGAATCTCTTCCTGTCCATCCTCCTCCTGGCCTTTACCTCCACCTTCACCATGAACTTCAACGTCATGATTCCCATCTTCGCCCAGGAGAACCTGGGCCAGGGTGCCACAGGCTATGGCTTCCTTCTCACAGGGATGGCCCTGGGCTCCCTGACAGGCTCCCTGATCCTGGCCCTCCGAAGCAAGCATCACCCCACCCTCCGGGGGATCCTTCTGGGGGCTCTGGGGATGTCCCTGACCCTTTCCGCCCTGGGGCTTACCGCAACCTATGCCACAGCCTTCCTCCTCCTCTTTGCCACAGGCCTCAGCGCCACTCTTTTCACAGCCCTCATCAATACCACCCTCCAGCTGGGCTCCGGGGACTATATCCGGGGACGGGTGGTAAGCGTCTACTCCCTGGTACTGGGAGGCCTGACCCCCATTGGAGCCTTCTACGCCGGGAATGTGATGGAATACTGGGGTGCCGGAACCTGTATGATCCTTTCCGGACTTATCGGGGCGGGAGCCACCGCCTATGTCTGGTGGAAGGGGAAAAAGAGGGAGAAGCCCCCGGAAACTGTGATACAATGACACCAGAAACCAAGACTGACAGGAGGTACGAGGATGGAAGGACATGAAAAATTCATCAGGGAAAGCATCCGCCTGGCCAAAGAATCCGGGATCAAGGGGCACAATGCCTTCGGAGCTGTTCTGGTCCATCAGGGAGAGATCATCGCCAGGGGGGAGAATACCGAAGAAATCCCCCAGGTCATCTTCGGCCATGCGGAATTCAACCTGGTCCGGGAATGCGCTGGGAAGATCCCCGTGAAGATCCTGGAGGAGAGCGTCCTCTATGCCAGCAGCGCGCCCTGCGTCCGCTGCCTTATGGCCATCGCCTCCCTGGGGATTCCCAGGGTGGTCTTCAGCGTCTCCTATGATAGCTTTAAGAAGCAGCTCCCCTACGATATGGAATATCCCGACTACCAGGCCCATCTCCGGGCTATGGGGGTGAACCTGACCCTGGAAGGACCGGTGCTGGAAGAAGAGGGACTGGAAGCATATACCTGGCGCCGGGGCACCCGGCAGAGCCTGGAAGAGATCTTCCGGGAAGCAGAAGCCCTCCGGGCAGAGAGCAGAAAAACAGTGAAGGAATAAAGGAGAGAACCATGCGCATCCTCGTTACAGGGGGAGCCGGATACATCGGGTCCCATACAGTCGTCCTCCTCCAGGAGGCCGGCCACCAGGTCACTATTGCAGACAACCTCAGCAACGCCGAACCTTCGGTGCTGGAGCGGATTGCCGCCATTACCGGGGTGAAGCCGGACTTCCACCTTCTGGATGTCACAGATGAAGCAGCCGCCCGTCCTCTCTTTCAGGAGGGAGGCTTCCAGGGGCTGATCCACTTTGCCGGATATAAGGCGGTGGGGGAATCCGTCCAGGACCCCCTGAAATATTATGAGAACAACCTCCGGGGCACCATCACTATGGCCCGGCTGGCTGTGGAGCATCAGGTCGGCTCTTTCATTTTCAGTTCCTCTGCCACAGTTTACGGGGAGAATGAATCCCCCATGGTAGAGGATATGACCTGCCTCCCCACCACAAACCCCTATGGAGAGACCAAGGCCATGAGCGAGCGGATCCTCCGGGATGCGGCAGCGGCCCATCCGGGCTTCAATGTCACCCTGCTGCGCTATTTCAATCCGGTAGGGGCTCATCCCAGCGGCCTCATCGGGGAGAATCCCAAAGGGATCCCCAATAACCTTCTGCCATATATCAGCCAGGTGGCTTCCGGGAAGCGGGAGGCCCTCTCCATCTTCGGACGGGACTACGATACCCCAGACGGCACTGGGGTCCGGGACTATATCCACGTCATGGACCTGGCCGCAGGGCATCTGGCAGCCCTGCTGGGGCAGAAGCCCGGGGTCAGCCTGTATAACCTGGGAACCGGAGCCGGGACCAGCGTCCTGGAACTCCTTCACGCCTTCCAGGAAGAGAACCAGATCACCATCCCCCATATCTTCGCCCCAAGGCGCCCCGGGGATATTGCCGTGAGCTATGCCCACCCCGGAAAGGCTAAAGCCGAGCTGGGCTGGGAAGCCCGCCTCACCATCCGGGACATGGTCCGGGATGCCTGGAACTTCCAGAAGAAACTCAAGGATTGAGAAAAGGCGGAATAGAGATGGAAGAGAGACCACAGCAGAAGCCCTGCATCACAGCAGCCCTTTTGGGCCAGGGAGGAGGGGAGGCCCTGCAGGAGAAGCTTTCCAGGCAGACCTTTCCCTGGTACCAGATAGCGGAAGGCAGCCTTCCGGAAGAGCTGGGTGAGATCCTGGTCCTGGTTCCCGGGGATGCCTCCCTGGAGAAGGGGGCTTTAGAGACCCTGTATTATGCCCTGAAGGCAGCTCCCAGCGTTCAGGCAGCCCTTCTTCCTGAAGGGATTCTTGGCATTTCTGCAGCAGCCCTAAAGGGCAGGGCCCGGCCCCTGGAAGAACTCTATGAGGCCTATAGGAAGGGAGCCCTGAAGCTGGAGAGCCCCGGCAGTCTGACTGCCCTCCCGGAATTCGGACCCTTCCCCCAATGGTCCCTCCCCGGGAAAGAGGAATCCGGGAAGGTGGGGATCCTCATGATCCTCCCCTTCATGGTCCTGGGAGGTGCGGATCTCTTCAATCTGAACCTTCTCCGGGGGCTGGATAAGGACCGTTTCCAGGTCTATGTCTTCACCACCTATCCTGGGGGACAGACCCTGGGAGAGGAGTTCCGGGAAGCGGCAGCCGGAGTCTATGAACTCCCCGTCTTCCTGCCGCCGGAGGCCTGGCCTTCCTTTACCAGGGCCTTCCTGGAGAGCCATGGGATCTCTATCCTTTTCGCTTCCAACACCTATTACGCCTATGAGAGCCTGCCCTGGCTCCGGGAAACCCTGCCGGAGCTCCGGGTGGTGGATTATGTCCATGGGGAATTCCCCTGGCGGGGCGGGGCTTATGCCCGGACCAGCGCCCTTTTCGATCCCTGGCTGGACCGGACCTATGTCTGCAACCGCCATACTCAGAAGCGCCTGGGAGAGGCCTACGGCAAGCCGGAGGAGAAGGTGGAGACCCTGTATATCGGGGTGGACCATGAACGCTTCAATCCGGAGAAAATCAGCAGAGGAACCTTCCGCAAGGAGCTGGGCATCCCGGCGGAAAAGAAGCTCATCCTCCTGCCCTGCCGCATGGAGGGGGAAAAGCGCCCCCTCCTCTTCCTGGAGATTGCAGCAGCCATCAAGAGCCAGAGGGGAGAAGACTATGTCTTTGCAGCTGTGGGGGAAGGAAGCCTCCTTCCTGCTATGAGGGAGAAGGCCATCGCCCTGGGACTGGGGGATTCCCTGATCCTGGCCGGGATGCGCAGGGATATGCCCCAGGTCTATCGGGATGCTGAGGCGACGGTGATCTGCTCCCTCACAGAGGGTCTGTCCCTCACTGCCTATGAATCCCTGGCTATGGGGGTTCCCTGCATCACAGCGGATGTAGGGGGTCAGAAAGAGCTGGTGGATGGGGAGACGGGCGCCGTCATCCCCTGCAGCGGCATGGATTCCGCCCCGGCCTGGGAGGTGGAGGCTTATGCAGAGGCCATCCTCGCCCTGACCCGGGACCGGAAGGCCTGGGAGGAGGCCAGCCTGGCCTGCCGCAGGAAGATCCTGGCAGGCTTTACCCAAGAGGCTATGATCCGGGCTTTTGAGGAAATCTTTCAGAATCCCCCGGAAAAGGCCCCCTGTCCCAGCCTGGGCGCTGTGGGAGAAGAGCTTCTCACCCAGGCCCTCCGGGGGGAGGTTCTGGAATGGAGCCTGGAGGAAATGCGCAAGGCCAGAGAGGGCAGCCTGCCCCAGCGCCTGAAGGGGCTGCTGAAGAAGATTTCCGGGAGGAAGGCATGAAGAAAATCACCATCATCATGGCCACATACAATGTGGAAGACTGCCTGGAGCGGGCCGTGGAATCCATCCGCAGCCAGACCATGCCCCAGGAGGAGCTGGCAATCATCCTGGCGGACGACTGCTCCACAGATGGCACCTATGCTTTGGGGGAAGCCCTGACAAGGCGCTATGAGAACATCCGCCTCCTGCGTACTCCTGGCAACAGCGGCAGCTGCGGCACCCCCCGGAACCTGGCCCTGGAGGGGGTGGAGACCCCCTATGTGATGTATCTGGACCCCGACGATACTTTCTATCCCCGGGCCTGCCAGATCCTCTATGAGACCGCAGAGGCAGAAGGGGCCGACCTGGTAAAAGGGGCCTGCCTCATAAACGGCAGGGAGGAGATCCTTGCAGGGAAAAAGACACTCCTTACAGACCCTCAGGAGATTCTGGAACTGCCCCTGGTGAACACCTGCGCCCAGCTATGGCGCACAGACATCATCCGGGAGGGGCAGATCCGCTTCACAGATGGGATTATCTATGAGGATAATGAATACTACTATAAATACCTGAAAGCCTGCAGGAAGGTGGCTGTAATCCCGGATCTTGTCCATGCCTATGAGACCCGGGACAGCGGGCCGGAGCTCTCTGCCACCAGGAAGCACAGTGCCAGGACCCTGATCCACCTTGCCACGGCCCACAGCAAGGTACGGGCCCTATTCCAGGGCCGGGAAGAAGCCTTCCGCCCTGTAGCGGCAAGGCTTTTCAGGGAATTCCTCTGGAAGCTCACCGTGACCCCGATGCTTTCAGAGGAGGAAGAGGCGCAGCTGGCCCGGCTCCTTGCCTGGGTTCCGGAAGTCCTGCCAGAGGAAGACCTGAGCCAGGCCCTGATCCGGAAGAAGCAGATCAATCTCCTGGCCGCGTATTTCAAAGAGCGCATGGGACTCTTCCCCGGGGGGGAAGAGGAGCTCCATGAAAAGATTCTGCGGAACCCCCAGGTCTCCCTGAAGCGCCTGCTGATCCTCAAGGCCAGGAGCCTTCTGAAACGGGGCAGGCAGGCATGAGGACAGCTCCCTGGTTTTCCCAGCGACTCCTGGAGGCAGCCCCAAGCCATCCGGGGCTTCTCCCCGGACGGATCACCGCCTGTTATGGCAGCAGCTGGCAGGTAGCTGGGGAAGAGGGGAGCTTCCTGGGTGAAGTGGCGGGAAAGCTCACCCGAGAGAGGGAAGGCAGCCTGGCCCTCCCCCTCACGGGAGATGAGGTGCTTTTCGCCCCCGGAGAGGGAGGCGGTGCGGTGCGCATTGAAGAGATCCTCCCCCGGACCAGCCTCTTCCATCGCCGGGGAGGGGAGGGGGAAGGCCACCAGGGGATTGCCGCCAATCTGGACAGGGTCTTCCTGTGCATGGCCTGCAACAGGGATTTCAGCCTGCGGCGCCTGGAACGCTATCTGGCCCTGGCTTATGACAGCGGGGCGGAGCCCCTGGTGGTCCTCACCAAGACAGACCTGGCAGAGGATCTTCCCGCTCTGATCCGGGAAGTGGAAGGGGTGGCTCCCGGGGTTCCCATTCTGGAGACAAGCGCATTCGCTCCGGAGAGCTGGAGGCTCTTGGAGGAAGCCTTGAAGCCAGGGATGACAGGGGCCTTACTTGGTTCTTCCGGGGTGGGGAAATCCACCCTTCTGAACTGCCTGCTGGGGGAAGAGGTGATGGCTACCGGAGCTATCCGGGAGGATGGCCGGGGCCGGCATACGACAAGCGTCAGGGAGCTTTTCTTCCTGCCGGGGAGGAAGGCTCTTCTGGATACCCCGGGACTCCGGGCCCTGGGGATGGACGGGGTGGACCTGGATCAGGTCTTTCAGGAGATCCATGAACTGGGGAGGCAGTGCCGTTATCGGGATTGCAGCCATCAGGGGGAGCCCGGCTGCGCTGTGGAAAAGGCCCTGGCAGAGGGCAGGCTTTCCAGGGAGCGCCTGGAGAGCTATCTGAAGCTGCTTCAGGAGGAGGCTTATCTGAACCTGGACTCCAGAGAGATCCTGCGCAAGAAGCAGGAGAGGATGTACAGGGACTTCCAGGGGAAGCGTAACGCCAGGAAGTTTGTAAAGGGAAAGGGCAAGGGGCATGAATAGTAAAAAGATTTCCTTTTTTCCGGATATCCTCGTACTGGCTCATGTGGCCCTTCTCCTTTCGGTGCCGGGAATCCCCTTGCACCTGTCCATCCCCTATGGACTCCTGACCCTCAGCCTCCTCTTCCTGCTGAAGAAGGGGCGGGGTCTCTGGCAGCGCCTGCAGCCTCCCCTGGTCCTGGCCTGGATCCTCCTGACCTGGGTCCTTTACGCACTGGCAGGAGCTGTGGGATTGTGGTAGGATAGGACTGTTAAGAATATTTATGATGACGGAGGAAGAAGAACCATGAGCAGAATCGATACCAAATGCATCCAGGAGGGCTGGAAGCCCGGCAACGGCGAATCCCGCCAGCTCCCCATCTACCAGAGCACGACTTTCAACTATGCCAGCACGGAAGAAATGGCCAGGCTTTTCGACCTGGAGGCTTCCGGCTACTTCTATACCCGTCTTCAGAACCCCACTAATGATGCGGCTGCAGCCAAGATCTGCGCCCTGGAGGGAGGGGTAGCCGCCATGCTAACCTCTTCGGGACAGGCGGCTAACTTCTATGCCATCTTCAATATCTGCGAGGCGGGAGACCATTTCATCGCCTCCACCTCCATTTATGGGGGAACATACAATCTCTTTTCTGTAACCATGGCAAAAATGGGGATTGAATGCACTTTTGTGGACCAGACCCTCCCGGAAGAAGAGCTGGACAAATATTTCAGGCCCAATACCAAAGCCCTTTTCGGGGAGACCATCACCAATCCCACGGTGAAAGTCCTGGATATTGAGAAGTTCGCCCGGGTAGCCCATCGCCATGGGGTGCCCCTGATTATCGACAACACCTTCGCCACCCCGGTGAACTGCAGGCCCTTTGAGTGGGGCTGCGATATTGTCACCCATTCCACCACCAAATACATGGATGGCCATAGTGTAGGGGTGGGAGGCTGCATTGTAGACAGCGGGAACTTCAGCTGGATGGATCATAAGGAGAAGTACCCGGGCCTTACAGAGCCGGATCCCTCCTACCATGGTCTGATCTATGCAGAGCGTTTCGGCCAAGGGGCATATATCACCAAGGCCACAGCCCAGCTCATGCGGGATCTGGGCTCCATCCAGAGCCCGCAGAATGCCTTCTATCTTCATGTGGGCCTGGAGACCCTTTCCTTACGGATGGAGAGGCACTGCGCCAATGCCAAAGCCATCGCCCGCTGGCTGGCAGCCAGAGAGGAAGTGGCCTGGGTCAGCTACCCGGACCTGGAAGAGGATCCGGACCATGCTCTGGCTGAGAAATACCTGCCTCAGGGCTCCTGCGGGGTGGTTTCCTTTGGACTCAAAGGGGGACGGGAACGGGCTATTGCCTTTATGGACAGTCTGGAGCTGGTCTCCATCGCCACCCATGTGGCGGATGCCAGAACCTGCCTCCTCCATCCCGCCAGCCATACCCACAGGCAGCTTAGCGACCAGCAGCTTCGGGAAGGGGGCATCGCCCCGGACCTGATCCGCCTGTCTGTGGGGATTGAGGATGTCCGGGATATTCTGGAAGATCTTGAAAAGGCCCTGGGGAAAGCCCTTTAGGAGCTGCAGCACCCTTTGGTGCAAAAGGAGGAAATGATCATGTGGACACGGAAAGAACTGAAAGACAGGGCCAAAGCCGTCCTGAAGACAACCTACTGGAAGGCCTTCCTGGCCAGCCTGATCCTGACCATGGTAGGGGGAGGAGGCTCCTTTTTCACTTTTGAGATGGATGGGGGAGACCTTGGGGAGAAGCTCCTCCAGGAGGGAAGGACAGAGGTACTGGCGGGCTTCATCCTGCTGGCTGTGGGAGCAGCCCTTACTGCAGCTGTGGTGGGGATCCTCATTTCCGTCTTTGTAGGAGGACCTCTGGAAGTGGGGGTCCAGAAATTCTTCCTGGGGAACCAGGAAGAACGGGGTAACCTCAATGACCTGGGAGGCGGCTTTGCCAAAGAGTCCTACCTGAAGGTGGTGACCGCCATGTTCCTGCGCAGCCTGTATATCTTCCTCTGGAGCCTGCTCTTCCTCATCCCTGGAATCGTCATGGGCTATGCCTATCAGATGGTCCCGTACATCCTGGCGGAGAATCCCGGGATGGAGAGCAAGGAAGCTCTGGCCCGGAGCCGGGCTATGACTGAAGGTCACAAGTGGAATATGTTTGTCCTGGATCTTTCCTTCCTGGGCTGGATGCTCCTGGGCCTTGTGACCTTCGGCATCGGGATCCTCTTCGTCATGCCCTATGTCCTCTCCACCCGGGCGGAGCTCTACCTGCGCCTGAAGCAGATCAATCCGGCCTAAGGGCCAGTCATCCATAGAAAGGGAATCGTACTATGAGTTTCAGATATATTGCAGAAATCCCCACCTCCCGGGAAATCCGGGAGATGATGCCCCTGCCGGAGAAGCTCCGGCAGGTGAAAGAGGAGAGGGACAGGGAAATCCGGGAGATCTTCTTAGGAAAGGACCCCCGCTTCCTCCTTGTCATCGGCCCTTGTTCCGCGGACAGGGAAGAGCCTGTGATGGAATATATCCATCGCCTGGCCCTTCTCCAGGAAGAGGTAAAGGACCGCATTCTCATGATTCCCCGGATCTATACAAACAAGCCCCGGACCACAGGAGAAGGGTATAAGGGGATGATGCACCAGCCGGATCCGGAAAAGGCCCCCAATGTCCTGGAGGGAATTAAGGCCATCCGCCGCCTGCATATCCGCTCCCTGGAGGAGACAGGCCTTTCCGGGGCTGATGAGATGCTCTATCCCGGAAATGATCCCTATGTCTCCGACCTTCTCAGCTATGTGGCTGTGGGGGCCCGCTCTGTGGAAAACCAGCAGCACCGCATCACAGCCAGCGGCCTGGATATCCCCGTAGGGATGAAGAACCCCACCTGCGGGGATATCTCCGTGATGCTTAACAGCATCATGGCGGCCCAGATGGCCCACACCCTTATCTACGATAACCACGAGGTGAAAAGCAGCGGCAATCCCCTGGCCCATGCCATTATGCGGGGGGCGGTGAACCAGTATGGCACCAACCTTCCCAACTATCACTATGAGAACCTCATGGCAGTATCGGAAGCCTATGCCAAGCGGAACCTGGCCAATCCCGCCATCCTGGTAGACACCAACCATGCCAACTCCATGAAGCGCTATGAGGAACAGCCCCGAATCGCCCTGGAGGTGGTTCAGAGCCGCAATGCCAACCCGGAGATCAAGGCCATTGTCAAGGGGCTGATGATCGAAAGCTACCTTCTGGACGGGCGCCAGGACAATCTGGAACTTTCCGGCAAGTCCATCACCGATCCCTGCATCGGCTGGAAGAAGACCCGGAAGCTGGTCCTGGATATGGCAGATGCACTTTAAGAGCCTTCGGGCTCTTTTTTTTAAGACCTTCTTGACAGGAAGAGTTAGCAGTGGTAAACTTCAAATAGTTAAGAGTTCTAAACTTAAGGCCTCTTCCCAGGGAAGAGGCCTTAAAAAAGCCAAAGGGTTAGCCATTGCTAACGGGAGGAAATGCCATGAGAACAGCCACAATCATTGCGAATGCAGCAGCCTTTCCATGGAGAAGGCGGAAAAAAAGAGGTTTCTTTGGGGATGTGCGGAACCTGGCCCAGGGCCAGCCTGGGAAGACCTACAGGATACGCGCTCTGGAGACCCGGGATGAAGAGATGGAGAATTTCCTCTTCACCCTGGGCTGCTATCCTGGGGAAGCGGTAACTGTAATCTCCCGCCTGGCGGAGAATTACATCATCAGCATCAAAGACAGCCGCTACAGCATTGATGGGGATCTGGCCAGGGCCATTCTCCTGGATTAGGAGCGGACAGGAAACAAGACAGATGAAAGACTGGGTAAAGGAAGGAAAAAAGAAAAGATGAAATTCGCACTGATCGGCAACCCCAACAGCGGCAAGACCACACTCTTTAATGCCATCACCGGGCGCATTGAGCATGTAGGAAACTGGCCCGGGGTCACTGTAGAGAAGCGGGAAGGGAAGATCAAAGAAGCCCTCTCTCCGGAGGGGGCTGATCTCACAGCAGTGGATCTCCCCGGGGCCTATTCTCTCTCCCCTTTCACCAGAGAAGAACGGATTCCCCGGGAATTCATCCTGGAGGAGCGGCCCGATGTCCTCATCAACATTGTGGATGCAGACAGCCTGGAGCGCAGCCTGTTTTTCAGCACCCAGCTTCTGGAGCTGGGAATCCCCATGGTCATTGCCCTGAACAAAGGGGACCAGGCCAAAAGCAAGGGTAAGACCATCCGCAGGGATGTTCTGGAAAAAGAACTGGGCTGCCCTGTAGTGGAGACCCTGGCCATCAAGGGGAAGGATAACGGACTTCCGGAGCTTCTGGCCGCTGCAGTTGCGGCAGGAGGGAAAGGCCCAGGCCGGATCCTGGCTATCCCCGGGGTGGGGAAGGGTCAGAGCAAAAGCGCAGTCCGGGAGTCGGATGAAGCCCGTTTTGAGTTCGTCCGGGAGGTAGCCGCCAAGGCCCTGACCCGGAGCCTCAGCCCCGAGGCCCAGACCCGCCAGGATGCCTGGGACCGGGTCATCGCCCATAAATGGCTGGGAATCCCAATCTTTGCCGGCGTGATCTGGCTGGTCTTCTCCCTTTCCCAGGCCTGGGTAGGGCCCTATCTGGCAGACCTCCTGGTAGGCTGGCTGGAGGGCTTCCAGGAGGGGGCCGCGGGCCTCACTGCAGGAGCTCATCCCCTGGTCCAGTCCCTCCTGGTGGATGGGATTATCGGGGGGGTTCTGGCTGTGGTAGGCTTCCTGCCTCTGATCATGGTGATGTTCTTCCTCCTGGCCCTCCTGGAGGATAGCGGATATATGGCCCGGGTGGCTGTGGTCATGGACCGCTTCTTCAGGAAGGTAGGCCTTTCCGGACGTTCTGTGATTCCCATGATCATGAGCACCGCCTGTGCTATTCCTGGTGTCATGGCCTCCCGGACCATCCGGGACACCCGGCAGCGCCGCACCACCGCCATGCTTTCCCCTTTCATGCCCTGCGGGGCAAAGCTTCCCGTCATCGCCCTCTTTTCCGGAGT
Organism: uncultured Eubacteriales bacterium; assembly: GCA_964389165.1. Taxonomy (GTDB): domain Bacteria; phylum Bacillota; class TC1; order TC1; family TC1; genus CAYMDI01. Next base: position 17,483 of record CAYMDI010000007.1, read on the forward strand.
CTTCTTTGCCGGGAATGCCTGGGTGGGGACCAGCATGTATCTTCTGGGAATCGGGGTGATTCTTCTAAGCGCCCTGATTATCCGTAAAATCACTGGGGACACCTCGGAAAGCTACTTCATCATGGAGCTTCCGGACTACAGGCTTCCCAGCCTCAGGCGGGCGGCTGTGGCCATGCTGAGCCGGGGGAAAGCCTTTGTTGTAAAAGCCGGGACGGTGATTCTGGTAAGCAACGCCCTGGTCCACATCCTCCAGAGCTTCTCCTGGAATCTGCAGACGGTAGGAGAGGGGAATCCTGAAGCCAGCATCCTGGCCTCCCTGGCCGGACCCCTGGCTGTCCTCTTCATCCCACTGGGCTTCGGAGTCTGGCAGTTTACAGCCGCTGCAGTCACCGGCTTCATCGCCAAGGAGAATGTAGTGGGAACCCTGGCGGTGACTTTCGGAATTACCAGTTTCTTCAACCTGGAAGAGCTGGCCCTGGCCGGGGAGGCGGGGGGTGTGGCGGCAGCCTTTGCCATCGGCCCTGTAGCAGCCCTTTCCTACCTGATCTTCAACCTTTTTACCCCTCCCTGCTTCGCGGCCATTGGAGCCATGCGCACAGAGCTGGATTCCACCAAGTGGACCTTGGGGGCTGTGGGCTTCCAGCTTTCTATGGGCTATATCCTGGCTTTCCTCACCTATCAGGGGGGAACCTTCCTCACTACGGGGGGAGTGGGAGCAGCATTTCTTCCTGGACTCCTTGGGGTACTGATCCTGGTTGGGATCATTGCCACCCTGATGTTTCGGGGTGAGAGGAACCTGCCGGTTCCGGAAAGGGCATAAGCGATGTTTGAAACAATCGTCACCCTTGTCCTTGTATTTCTCCTGGTGGGGGGCGCCCTGGCCAAGGTGATTGCTGACCGCAGGCGGGGAATCGTCTGCACAGGCTGTCCTGCAGCGGCCAGCTGTTCCCGGGGGAGAACCTGCCAGCTGAGGGATACGGAGGCAGGGAAAGAAGAATAATGAACTGTAAAGGGGAAGGCTTTGACCTTCCCCTTTTTTCCTGTATAATGAGGCCAAAGAATGCATGATGGTTAAGGAGGGGGGATTCAATGATCAGGAAGATGCTTTGGGGCCTGCTCCTTCTTTACCTGATAGCCACTGCTGTCAGCCTTTGGATCACCTATGACGCCGTTTCCCGCCAGCGCATGGAGGCTATCGAGGAGCAGTACCGCCAGCACTTCATTGCTGTGGAGGAGATCTTCCAGGACTATGCCCAGAACATCACCAGGGATCTGGAGACCCTTGTGGCTAATCCTGTTGTAAGAAACCAGGAGGATCAGGAATTCACCAGCTTTCTGGAGGCGGACCCTGGCACCTTCCGCTACACCTATACTCTGGAAGAATTGGAAATCATCCGTCTCTTCCAGGACTATCGGCGCTATCATCCGGATGTGAATTCCATCTATATGGGCAGGGAGAACGGCTCCTTTGTCCGCTCACATCCCAGAGAATCTGCTACCGCCTATGATCCCAGAGTCCGTCCTTGGTACATATTAGGAAAAGAGCAGACAAGGGACGTGCAGATTACCTATGCCTACCCCTCTCTTACGACCCAGGATGTGAATATCGGGTTTGTCAGGGCCCTGGTGGATGAGGCCGGGACTTTCTATGGGGTATTGGGGATGGATGTGACCCTGGATGCATTGTCTCACAAGCTGTCAGCCCTTCCCCTGACAGGGGGTGGCTGGATGGAGGTGGCGGACAACCAGGGACGGATCATCCTGAGTCCGGATCCGGAGCGGGTGGATGCCTTCCTGAGGCCCTCAGAAGAGGACTATGAGGCCCTGGAGGAAGTTCAGGGGATGAAGGTGGAACGAGGGTCAGAGGATTACCGGATGACCTGGGAAGAGGAGTTCTGGGGAGGGCGCTTCATCGCCTATGTTCCAAAAGACTATGTGGATGGGGCTGTCTGGAGCAGGGTGCAGGTCATTGCCATTCAAAGCCTATCGGTTCTTGGCTTCCTGGCTCTCTGGAGCCTGCTCCTCCTGCGGATTTTTGTAGGGAAGCCTCTGGGGACCTTGAGCAAGGGCCTGGAGGTAGCCCGTGAACGAGGCGTACTGGAGACCCTGCCTATCATAGGGAAAGGGGAGCTGGGCCGCTTTGTGGAGGAGTATAATAAGCTGGTAGATCAGGTCCGGGCCAAGGAGGAAAGTGCCAAGGAGGCCAGGATCCTCACAGTCAGCAGTCTGGCTTCCCTAAGCACCATGCGGGACTATGAGACGGGGCTCCACCTGATCCGTACCGCCCGCTTTGTGGATGCCTTAGCCAAAGGCTTCAGCCTGGCCTATCCGGAGGAGGAGATTCCCTCCTGGGAGATCGAACTCATGACAGAATGTGCCCCTCTCCATGATATTGGAAAGGTGGGAATCCGGGATGAGATCCTCCTGAAGAAGGGGAGTCTTACTCCTCTGGAATATGAGGAAATGAAAAACCATCCGGAAATCGGGCGCCAGACCCTCCTGGGAAGCGGCTACCGACGTCTGGATCCCCAGTTTATGGAAGTAGCGGAGAATATAATCTACCTCCATCATGAGCGTTGGGATGGGACGGGCTATCCCTTGGGGCTGAAGGGAGAAGAGATCCCCATGGAGGCCCGGATCATGTCTCTGGCTGATGCTTATGATGCCATAACCACAAGACGGATCTACAAGGCAGCGAAGAGCCATGATGAGGCCCTGAGAATTATCCGGGAGGAGGCGGGAAGGCAGTTCGATCCACGGCTGGCAGGGGTCTTCCTGAAGATACAGGGACAGATCCGGGAAATCGCCCTGGCCTTCCAGGAGTAGTTTGCCAAAGACCTGTGCAGTTGGTATATTGTAGGTGTATCGGGGGGGTGACCAAGGGTGCAGCGTGCCCTGACGAAAACGAGATATGCCATGGAAGGGCGGCTTAGAATCTTAAAAAAGACATTGATCATCATGGGAGCAGCAGGAAGCCTTCAGCTGCTTCTTTTCATCATTACCCTGGCCTTTGGGGGTGGGACCCTGGGGCTCTCTCCTGAAACAGCAAGGCTGGTCTACCAAGAGCTCTTCCTGGTAGGGATCCTCCTGAACCTCTTGGTCCTGCCCGGGGTCCTCTTCATCATCCTGCGTCTGCGCACCAACTTCGAGCATCGGGTTCAGGAAGTCACCCGGTATATGGAGCAGCTCCTCCAGGGAAAGGAGGAGGAGCGCCTGCTGGCTGCCAGCTTTGAAAAGGAAAGCATGGTTCAGAAGGAACAGCCTGAAAAAACAGCCCGGCAGGACAAAGCCCTGGCCAGCCTCAGTCTGGGCCTGAAAAACGAGAAGGACCAGACCCGGATTGCGGAAATCGCCCTGGAAGAGCTGGTAGGCTATTATGAGGCCATTACTGGCTCTGTCTTCCTCCTCTCCAAGGGGGAGGTCCTGGAGAAGGCCCGCTTCCTACGCTGCCTCGGGAATGATCAAAGAAAAGGTCGCTTTCCGTCTGGGGGAAGGCTTGGTGGGAGAGGCAGGAAAGAGCAAGTCCTGCATCCATACAGCCTTCCCTCCGGAAACCTTGCGGGTCCCTCTGGGCTTTGGGGAACTTCAGCCCTCCTTTGTCGCTGTCTGCCCCCTTCTCTTCCAGGAAGAATTGGTGGGAGTTCTGGAGCTGGGCTTCCTCACCCCTCCCGGGGCAGAGGAACTGGCCTGGCTGGAGAAGGCTGCAGAAGTGATTTCCGCCATGGTGAAAATGGCCAGAGAGGAAGAGCGCCTGAAGCAGATTCTGGGGAATGCCCCAGTGGGTATCGGCATTGTCACGGAAGGGGTCTTTGTCTGGTGTAATGAGGCCATCATGGAGATGACCGCTGCCCGGGTGGGGCTGGAAGCCCGGGAAATCTATGCGGAACCGGAAGAGCGGGGCTTCCTGATCCAGGAACTCATGGAAAAGGGCATCCTGCGCAATGTCAAGGTGCGCATGAAGAACCCCAAGGGAGAGGCCAGAGATATGCTGGTCACCTACATGTATATCGATTATGACGGCAAGCCCAGCATCTACGGCTGGATGTTCGATATCTCCGAAATCCAGCGCAACCAGGAGGCCCTCCAGGAAGCCAAAGAAGTTGCTGAGGTGGCCTCCCAGGCTAAGGCAGAATTCCTGGCGAATATGAGCCATGAGATCCGCACCCCCATGAATGCCATCATCGGCATGGCTCACCTTCTGGAACGGACGGAGCTGGACGCCCGCCAGGGGGATTATCTGAAAAAAATCCAGGGGGCAGGAACTCACCTTCTGGGGATCATAAACGATATCCTGGACTCCTCTAAAATCGATGCAGGGCTGCTGAAGAGATCCTCAAAGTGAAGGAAATCCCCATTCTGGCCATGACGGCCAATGCCATGGAAGAAGACCGGGAGAAGATCCTGGCTGTGGGAATGAAGGACCATATCGCCAAGCCCATTGCTGAAGAGAAACTCTTCCAGACCATGGCCCGTTGGGCCCCCAGGGGGGGCTATCCCTCCAGAAGGACGGGCAGAAGCCCTGGCCCGTCTGGGAGGCCGGGAAGATCTCTATGAACGCCTGAGGAAATCCTTCCTGGAGAGCCATGGCGGGGATCCTGAACTCTTCCGGAAAGCCCTGGAAGAGGGAGAGGAGGAAAAGGCCCGGCTGCTGATCCATACCCTGAAAGGCCTTCTGGGGACCCTGGGGGCCAGAGCCCTTCAGGAGACGGCGGGAATAATAGAAGCCCTTCTGGGAGAAGGACCGGAAGAACAGGTCAGGAACAGGATTCCTGCCTTTAGAAACAGTTTCCGGATCCTCCTGGAAGAATTGGACAGGGGAGGGTCAGGAAGTGGGAGGAGCACAGGAGAGAAGGGCAGCCTGAAAGAGCTGGAAGCGCTTCTTCAGAGCAATGATGGCGATGCCCGGGAATATTTCCTGAGCCATCAGGAGGCATTCCGGGAGCTTCTGGGAACAGGGTTCCAGGCTCTGGCCCGGGCTCTGGAGCTCTTTGATTATGACCAGGCCCTCCAGGCTCTGGCTGGAGAGGGGAGGAAGAGGGATGGATAGGGAAAAGGAAACCATCCTGGCTGTAGATGATACGCCGGAGAACCTCCTGCTGATCAATGACCTCCTCCGGGAGACCTACCAAGTCAAAGTAGCCAACCATGGAGAGAAAGCCTTGGCCATCCTTCGGGAGGGCCTCCTCCCGGATCTGATCCTCCTGGATATCATGATGCCCGGGAAGGATGGCTATGAGGTCCTCCAGGAAATCCAGAAAGAGGAGCGGACCCGGGATATCCCTGTGATCTTCCTTACGGCCATCAGGGACCAGATCAACGAGAAGAAGGGCCTGGACATGGGGGCCGCGGACTATATCACCAAGCCCATCAGCGTGCCCATCCTCCTGGCCCGGGTCCGGAACCAGCTGCAGCTGAAGAAAGCCCGGGACTATCTGAAGAACCAGAAAGAGATTCTGGAAGAGGAAGTGCGCCAGCGCACCCAGGAAATCCTCAAGGTTCAGGAGGTCACCATCCGGGCTCTGGCCAGTCTGGCAGAAACAAGAGACCAGGAGACAGGCTACCATATCCACCGTACCCAGCTTTATGTGGAAGCCCTGGCCTATGCCCTGAAGGAGAACCCTCTTTATGAGGAACAGATCACCAAGGCCTGGGTGGAGATGCTGCGGAAATCCGCACCTCTCCACGATATCGGGAAAGTGGGGATTCCTGACCGCATCCTCCTGAAGCCTGGGAGGCTGGATCCGGAGGAGTTCCAGGTTATGAAGACCCATGCGGAGCTGGGGGCCCGGGCCATTGAGAAGGCAGAGACCCAGTTGGGCTTCCAGGCAGGCTTCCTCCAGTACGCCAAGGATATCGCCTGGTGCCACCATGAGCGCTGGGATGGAAAAGGCTACCCCCAGGGGCTGAAGGGGGCGGAAATCCCCCTGGCTGGGAGGCTCATGGCCATTGCGGATGTTTATGATGCCCTGACCAGCAGGCGCATCTACAAGGATGCCCTCTCCCATGAGGAAGCCCTGGCCATTATCCTGGAAGGCCGGGAGACCCAGTTCGATCCCGATATCACCGATGCCTTTGCCCGCTGTGAAGGGGTCTTCCGGGAGATTGCAGCCTCCTACCGGGACCGCTGATCCCTCTTGTTTGACCCGGGTGAGGGTTCGGGATATAATGGGGGTATTACTAAATAATGATGGAGGTTCCATTTTTCATGGAATTCATATTTCTTGTGGCCCTGATCGCCCTGAATGCCTTCTTTGCTGCCTCGGAAATCGCCCTGATTTCCCTTAATGACAATAAGATCCGCCTCATGGCGGAGGAAGGGGACAAGAAAGCCAAGCGCCTGACAGCGCTTCTAGGAGAGCCCAGCCGCTTCCTGGCCACGATACAGATCGGCATCACCCTGGCAGGCTTCCTGGCCAGTGCCTTTGCGGCGGATAGTTTTGCAGATCCCCTGACCCAGGCTCTGGTACAGGCAGGGGTCCCCGCTCCCTTAAGCTTCCTGAAGGGGGCTACGGTACTTGTCATCACGCTGACCCTCTCCTATTTCACCCTGGTTCTGGGGGAACTGGTGCCCAAACGGGTGGCCATGAAGAAATCCGAGGCAATCGCCTTTGCCGTATCCGGCCCCCTCACGGTCCTTTCCGTGGTGGCCGGTCCTTTCGTACGCTTTCTGACCTTATCCACAAACCTCCTGATCCGCCTTTTCGGCATTGATCCCAATTCCCTGGAGGATGATGTGACGGAAGAGGAAATCCGCATGATGGTGGATGTGGGAGAGGAAAAAGGGGCCATCCAGGAGCGGGAGCGGATCATGATCAACAATATTTTCGAGTTCAACAACAAGACGGCAGAAGATATCATGACCCACCGCATGGAAATGGTAGCCATCCCTGCCACGGCAGGGCTGGAAGAAATCATCCCTCTGATCCGGGAGGAAGGCTATAGCCGGATTCCGGTCTATGAGGAGAATATGGATGATATCATCGGGATCCTGCATATCAAGGATCTCCTGCCGCTCCTGGCCCGGGAGCATCAGGATTTCCGCCTGGGGGACTATCTCCGGAAGCCTTTCTTTATTCCGGAACGGAAGAACATCGACCAGGTCTTCATGGAGCTGCAGACGGCCAAGACCAACATGGGGATTGTCCTGGATGAGTATGGGGGCACTGCAGGGATCATTACTGTAGAAGATCTGGTAGAGGAGATTGTAGGCAATATCTTCGATGAATACGATAAAGAGGAAGACCGGGAGATCAAGGTCCTGGGTGAGGATCTCTTTGAAATCAGCGGGATGGCTACCCTGAAGGAGCTGGAAGAGCCCCTGAAGGCCGACCTCCCCACAGAGGAGTTCGAGACCCTCAGCGGCTTTCTCATCAGCCTCCTGGGAAGAATCCCCGGAACAGGCGAGGAAGCCTCC
>CAYMDI010000008.1:0-24597 GCA_964389165.1 uncultured Eubacteriales bacterium
ACAAAGCGGCTGGCATTCCAGATCTTGTTGCAGAAGTTCCGCACAGCCTCCAGCCTTCCCATATGGAAGCGGATATCGTTGCCTGGAGTGTTTCCTGTAACCAACATATACCGGAGGGTATCGGCACCATAGGCCTCAATCAGCTCCAGGGGATCGATGCCGTTGCCCAGGGATTTGCTCATCTTCCGTCCCTGCTCATCCAGAATCAGCCCATGAATGAAAATGTCATGAAAAGGGACTTCCTGGAGGAATTCAACACCCATGACCAGCATCCGGGCTACCCAGAAAAAGATGATATCTCTTCCTGTAACCAGGACGCTTGTGGGATAGAACTGTTTCAGGTCCTCCGTCTCCCCGGGCCAGCCCAGGGTCGAAAAAGGCCAGAGAGCCGAGCTGAACCAGGTATCCAGAACATCCGGGTCCTGTAGCACATGGCTGCTGCCGCAGGAAGGGCATTTCTCCACAGGATCCACAGAACAGACCTGCTCTCCGCAATCCTGGCAATAGTACACGGGGATCCTGTGCCCCCACCAGAGCTGCCGGCTGATGCACCAGTCCCGGATATTCTCCATCCAGCTAAGATAGGTCTTGGTGAAGCGTTCCGGCACAAAGCGGGCTTCCCCATCTGCAACCTTCTTTACTGCCGCTCCCGCCAAGGGGGCCATTTTCACAAACCACTGTTTGGAAACCAGCGGTTCGATAACCGTATCGCAGCGATAGCAGCAGCCCACGCTGTTGCTGTAGGGCTCTACCTTAACCAGATGGCCCAGCTTCTCCAGATCAGCAACCAGTTCTTTCCTGCAGTCATAGCGGTCCATCCCCTGATAGCGGCCCGCAGCCTCTCCTGTCATCTTTCCTTCCTTGTCGATGACCACAAGGTGAGGGAGGTCATGGCGCAAGGCTACCTCAAAGTCATTGGGGTCATGGCTTGGAGTGATTTTGACAGCGCCTGTGCCGAAAGAGGGATCCACATAATCATCTTCAATAAGGGGGATCTTCCTGCCTGTCAGGGGCAGAAGGAGCATTTTTCCCACATAGGGAGCATACCTTGGATCTCCCTTGGAAACAGCCACAGCCGTATCTCCCAGAAGGGTCTCCGGTCGGGTGGTAGCGATGATGATGCTGTCCTGGCTTCCCTCCACCTGGTAGCGGATATGCCAGAGGAAGCCTTCCTTCTCCGCATGCTCCACCTCAATATCTGAAATGGTGGTATGGCAGCTGGGGCACCAGTTTACCATGTACTCCCCCCGATAGATCAGGCCTTTGTCATAAAGTTCCTTAAAGACCTGGCGCACAGCGACGGAACAGCCTTCATCCATGGTAAAGCGCTCCCGTTCCCAGTCGCAGCTGCTCCCCAGGAGACGGAGCTGGCTGGCAATGCGGCTATGATATCGCTCTTTCCAGTCCCAGACCCGCTCCAGGAAGGCCTCCCGGCCAAGATCATAGCGGGAAAGCCCTTCTGTGGCTTTAAGCTCCTCTTCTACTTTGGCCTGGGTGGCGATTCCGGCATGATCTGTTCCGGGAATCCAGACCGTATTGTAGCCCTGCATGCGCTTGTAACGGACCAGGATGTCCTGGAGGGTATTGTCCATTGCATGTCCCAGATGGAGCTGTCCCGTTACATTAGGGGGAGGCATGACGATGCTGAAGGCCTTCTGCCCCGGCTTGGCCTCCTGATGGAAGTAGCCTTGCTCCTCCCAGATTTTATACCATTTCTTCTCTACTGCTCCTGGCTGGTATTTAGTTTCCACAGTCTTCCTCCTTTGCAATGAAAAACGCCGCCCTTAACCTAAGGGCGACGGATCGCGGTACCACCTTAATTTCTCACTTATGCTGTAACGGGCCTACCCGGCACAGGACTACTTCATTTCATCCCGGCAGCTCCCAGGCGACCTTCCCTGTGTCGGACCGGAAGGATCCCACCATCCCTTCCTCTCTTGATGCCCCACCTGCAGGTACTCCTCCTGTTCAGCGCTTTTCTATTCTCACATTTTAATTCATACCTGGCATTTTTGTCAATCAGCGGAATTTCAGGCTGATATCCAGACCCTTCACCTGATTGGTCAGTGCCCCTATAGAGATCAGATCCACTCCTGTTTCCGCAACCGCCCGGAGATCCCGCTGTCCCATATTCCCGGACGCTTCCAGCAGAGCCGCTCCCCGGACAAGGCGGACAGCCTCAGCCATCATCTCCAGGGTCATGTTATCCAGCATGATGATGTCCGCTCGGGCCTTCAGGGCTTCTTCCAGCTGCTCCAGGCTTTCCACTTCCACTTCGATACGGAAGACATGGGGCGCCTCTTCCCGGGCTCTGGCTACTGCCGCTGCAATTCCACCAGCCCCCTTGATATGATTGTCCTTGATGAGGATCCCCCCATCCAGGCCGAAGCGATGGTTAACCCCGCCCCCTATGCGCACGGCATACTTCTCTGCAGCCCGGAGTCCCGGTGTGGTCTTTCTGGTATCCGTAATACGCACCCCGGTCCCTTTCACAGCCTCCACGCATTCCCTGGTGGCTGTAGCGATGCCGGAAAGATGCTGGAGGAAGTTCAATGCGGTACGTTCCCCTGTAAGGATGCTACGGCCGGCACCTGCTACCCGGGCGATTACATCCCCGGCCCTGATCTCATCCCCATCCGCCTTCAGGAATTCCAGTCTTACTCCCGGATCTAACTGCAGGAAGGCTTCCATAAGGAAGGCAGTGCCACAGAGGACCCCGGCTTCCTTTGCCAGAAAATCCCCGCTGACCTCAGCTTCCGGCGGGATGCACAAGGCTGTGGTAAGGTCTCCGGAACCCAGGTCCTCTCTCAAGGCCATGGCAACCATTTCTCTGATCAGTCTTTCTTCCATCTCACAATGCCTTTCTGCAATCAGCTTTCCCTGAAATGGGCGCCGACGCTTTCCTTCCGGGCCCTGGCCCCCCGGAGGATCTCCAGGGATACCAGTACCATGTTATATGCTTCTGCTTTTTCCCGGGTATCCAGAATCACCCCTTCCAGGGTCTGGTGCATCTGCATGAGCTGCTCATAAGCCAGATCCAGCTCCGCCCCTTTGCGGATTGCTCCTGCATGCCGGGTCATGATGTCCCGCAGGAGTTCCTTCAGAACAGCGGGATCCGGAGCTAAGGGGAGATAGCCCTGGGGTGTCCATTCCGGGATGAATTCCGGCGTGCGTACGCCTGAGCGGTTGATGGTATCAGCAGCCCGCCTGGAAAAGACCAGGCATTCCAGCATGGAATTGCTGGCCAGGCGGTTGGCCCCATGGACCCCTGTATGGGCCACTTCCCCGGCTGCAAAAAGGCCCGTAATCCCTGTACGCCCCCAGAGGTCTGTGGCGATTCCTCCCATCATATAGTGTTGGACCGGGCAGACGGGAATCCATTCCCTGCTGATATCCAGCCCCTGATTCAGACACTCCCCGTAGATGGTGGGAAAGCGCCGGGAAAGGAATTCCCGGCTTTTGCTTGTAATGTCCAGATAGACATGATCTGTGCCTGATTCAGCCATCTCCCGCAGGATGTTCCTGGCCACGATATCTCTTGGGGCAAGATCCTTCAGCTCGTGGCGGTGGGCCATAAAAGCTTCTCCAGCCTGGTTTCTCAGGATTCCCCCTTCTCCCCGGACGGCTTCAGAAATGAGGAAGGATCTGCCCACAGCTCCCTGGATGTATAGGCCTGTGGGGTGGAACTGGACGAATTCCATATCCCGGACAGAAGCCCCAGCCCGGAGAGCAGCTCCGATCCCATCCCCTGTTGCAATAGCCGGATTGGTGGTATGGCTGTAAATCTGCCCGCTGCCTCCTGTGCAGAGGAGGACCTGGGCACTGTGAAGGATTTCCTTTCCCTTTCCATCGCCGATGATCACCCCGGCCACTGCCCCGTCCTTATCTGTTACCAGGTCCAGCAGGAACTGATTGGGCAGGAAGGTGATATTCTCCCGGGTAGCTACCATCCGGGCCAGCGCCTTGATGGTCTCCCGCCCCGTTCCATCCCCTTGGGCATGGACAATCCGATCTCTTCTGTGGCCACCTTCCCGGGTGATCTGCAGTTCCCCTTCTTCATCCAGATCAAAGGGGACCTCCCAGCGGAGCAGCTTGCGGATATCTTCCGGTCCCTCTTCCACCAGGACCTTCACCGCCTCTTCATTGACCAGTCCTGCTCCTGCTTTGATGGTATCTTCAAAATGGAAGCGTGGCAGGTCCCCTTCTGAGATGGCTGCAGCAATCCCTCCCTGAGCCAGCCAGGAACTTGAAATATCAATGCTTTCCTTGGTAATAAGGCAGCAGGTCAGATCCTCGTCGATATTCAATGCTCCATAGAGGCCTGCCACCCCCGCCCCCACAACAATGACATCAAAGCTGCGGCCGCGATTGGCAAGGCCTTCCAGATCCAGATATCTGCGCATTACTTAACCGCCACCATACGTTCCAGGGTCAGCCGCGCCCGATCCATGAGATCTTCCTCCAGAATGATTTCCTCCTGCTCATGGACAAGAGCATGATGGACATCCTCGATGGTCGTCTTTTTCATATTGGAACAGCGGAGATGATGGGAGAGGAGATAAGCCGTCTTTCCAACCGCATATTTGTTGATCCGTTCTACAACACCGATTTCTGTGCCGATAATGAATTCCTTCAGGGGGGATTCTTCCACAAAGCGGATGATCCCAGCTGTGCTCCCGATATAGTCTGCCGCGTCCCGGACATCCTTGGCACATTCAGGATGGACAAGGACCAGGGCCTCTGGGTGCTCCTTCCTGGCGGCCTCCACCTCTTCCAGGCGGACAACATTATGAATCGGGCAGAAGCCCCTGTAGAAATAGAAGGTCTTCTCCGGCACCTGTTCTGCCACATAACCCCCAAGATTGCGGTCGGGCACGAAGATGATTTCCTGGTTAGGCAGGGAACGGGCGATTTTAACGGCAGAAGATGAAGTGCAGCAGATATCGCAGTAAGTCTTGGTCTCTGCTGTGGAGTTCACATAGCACATCACTGCAGCATCGGGATGTTCCTCTTTCATCTTCACCACTCCTGCAGGATCCAGCATATCCGCCATGAGGCAGCCTGCATCCGATGCAGGAAGGAGGACCTTCTTCCCGGGATTGAGGATTTTGGCGCTTTCCGCCATGAAACGCACCCCGCACAGGACGATCAGGTCCTTGTCTGTGGTCTGGGCCCGCTTGGCCAGTTCAAAGGAGTCTCCCACAATATCTGCCACCTCCTGGATATCCAGGGTCTGGTAATAGTGTGCCAGAACCAGCGCGTTCTTTTCCTGCTTCAGGCGGATGATTTCTTTCTGTAATTCAGTCATGACAGTCTCCCTCAGATATTCAGCGTATCCTGCTGATAATAGATTTTCATGTCCTTTATAAAGGACTGCGTTCCCAAACAGAGAATCAGGTCTTCCTCTCCGGCCAGACTCCGGGCCCGGTCCATGGCTTCCGCCACCCTGGGATAGAATTCCACAGGCAGGATTTTCCCAGCCTCTTCCACCTGCTTTTCGGAAAACTTCAGGTAGTCATTATCGGCGTGGGTCAGAATCACTGGGCCGGCATATTCCTTGACCAGCTCAAGGACCCCGAGATAATCCTTATCTTCAGGGATAGCCACAACGCTTACGACCTTCTTCCGGGGAAGGAAGGAGAGGATCCTGTCCACTTCCTTCATGGATGGCACGGAAATGCAGCCGTCCAGAATGACCAGGGGCTCCTCTGCCAGGATTTCCATGCGCCCGGGCCAGTGGAGATCCCTGAGAGCCTCACGGACTTTTTCAGGAATGAGGCTCTCACCAATGGCCCCTTCAGCCATGGCGACAGCCAATGCGGCATTTTCAGCCTGATGCTGGCCCAGAAGGGGAATCCTGAGGTCTCTATAGTCCCCCAGTTCCGTGCGCACGCTGAAGCTTGTCCCATCTTTGCCAAGCTGGATATCGTAGGCCACAAAATCGTTGTTGTACTGATAAACCGGAATCTCGAATTTCCGGGCTTCATAGCGCAGGACCAGTTCCGGATATTTGCTCTGGGCTGCCGTATATACCCCCTTCATTCCGCTTTTGATGATTCCTGCCTTATGGTGGGCCACATCATCCAGGGTATAGCCCAAAGGCCCTGCATGCTCCAGGAAGATCTTGTTGATTCCTGCCATCATGCCCCGGATCTGATTCACATCATCATAGCGGGCCCCCCGGCCGCATTCCACCACATTGAAATCCGTATGCATCTGGTGGAAATAGCTCATCGCCAGGACGGCAGTAGCTCCAACCGGCCCGATATAGCGATGGGGAGGCAGTTCCCCCTCTATAGCCCTGTAGCGCGGCTCCAGCTCATTGGCGATTTCCAGGAGAGCCTCTTCGCTGATGGCCTGGCCGTTCACCCGGATCCGCTCCCTGTAATCCCGGAGATGGGGGCTGGTAAAGAGGCCTACCCTGCATCCCTGGCCCTCCAGGATTTTGGCCAGCATCAGGGAAAGGCTGCCCTTGCCCTTGCTGCCTGTAATCATGATGTTATTCATGAAGCGGTCCTTGCCCCCCATCTCATCCAGCATCCGCCGGGTCAGATGAGGACTGCGCACACCGCTGTCATCCCCTCCGGGTATTTCCTTATATCGCTTCACATAGGAGCTATAAATGAACTGCTCCACTTCCTGTGCTGTCCGCAACATGCTGTCTCCCCTATAATGTGGTGAGAAGTTTTTTCACTTCCCTCTTATATGCCTCTACGCCAGGCTGGTCAAAGGGCTCCACCCCCAGGAGATAGCAGGTCATGCCACAGGCCCTCATAAAGAAGTAGCTGAGATACGCCAGGCTCCGGGGGCTCAGTTCGGAAAGTTCAAAAAGGATATTGGGAATCCCGCCATCCTTATGGGCCTTTCTGGTCCCTTCCATGGCCTTGCGGTTGATCAGATCCACCTCCTTGCCAGCCAGGAGGTTCAGGCTGTCAAAATCCCATTCCAGCGCCTTGAAGGACAGGCCTGAGCTTTCCTCAAACCAAAGGATGGTTTCGAAATGGTTCTGCCGGCCTTCCTGTATGAACTGCCCCAGGCTATGGAGGTCTCTTGTATTGATGACGCTGACAGGGAAAATACCCTGCCCCTGCTTCCCTTCGCTTTCCCCATAGAGCTGTTTGAGCCATTCCATATAATAGGATAGTGATGGATCGTATGCTGTGAAGATTTCAATAGTCTTCCCTGCCTCTGCAGCCCGCTGCCGGGCCAGGGCATACTGATAGGCCGGATTATCCAGGCTGGGCCTGTCAAAGGCCGCCTTGGCCTCCCGGACCCCATCCAGCATTTCATCTCCATCAAGACCTGCAGCCACTAAGGGGAAAAGGCCCACTGGGGTGAAGACGGAATAGCGTCCTCCTACATTCCCCGGAATAGACAGGGTCTGATAGCCTTTTTCCTCTGCCAGCTTCCTTAGGTTGCCACCTGTGGGATCTGTGGTAACCATCAGCCTGTCCCGGGCTGCTTCCCCATATTTTTCCTCCAGCAGGTCCAGGACCAGACGGAAGGCCACCCCAGGCTCCAGGGTCCCCCCTGACTTGGAGATGACATTGACGGCAAAGTCCGCACCCTGGAGTTCATCCAGTGCTTCTTTCAACGCATGGCCGGAGAGGCTGTTCCCCAGGAAGAGGAGGCGGCAGCCCTTCTCCGCCCCTCTGGTCTTCAGGGCATCATAGAAGCTCTTGGCTCCAAGGAAGGACCCCCCGATTCCCACCACAGCCAGCACTTCGTACTTCCGGAATTCCCGGCCAAGGGAAACAGCACGCCGGGCCTCGGCTTCTTCCTCCAGGGTATAGTCGATCCACCCCAGATATTCCCCGGGAGCCTTTTTCAGTTCCTCCATTTTTCTGTGAATAGAGAGGATCTCCTCTTCTCTTTCCTGTTCCTTGAGGCTGAAGAAGTCCAAAAAATCTAATGTCAGCATACTGGCACCTCCTGATCTGATTAATATTTTAATTATATCATATACCTTTGGCTGTGAATGCAAAAAGAAAGGGCCAAAGCCCTTTCTTTCTGCCTGTCTCTATTTTGTATAATAGTGGCGGATGGCTCCACGCTCTTTGTAGATGATCCATTTGGCTATGGAGTTGGTCCGGTCTCCGATCCGCTCGAAATATTTGGTGATGAAAAGATAGTCGATGAACTCATCCACCAGTTCGACATTCTCTCCGATCTTCCCTTTAATCCAGCGGACCATATTCTTGTAGGCCTTATCCAGGCGGTCATCATCCTCATAGACAGTCTTGGCGATTTCCACATCATTGGTGGCATAGCTTTTGACGATCCGCCGCACCATATCCAGGGTGATGTCGAACATCTCTTCCACAGATTCCGGCAGCTGGCCGGCATTATGCTTCAGGAGCCGCCTTGTCAGCTTTGTAATCTGGGCGCTATGATCGCAGATCCGCTCCAGGTCGCTTCCGATCTTCATGGCCGTAATCAGGAAGCGGAGATCCCCGGCGATGGGCTGTTCCCGGATAATAGCTGTGATGCACTTGTCGCTGATTTCGATTTCTTTCGCGTCGATGAGATCATCATCATCATAAATCTTTTTCGCCAGATCCTCATCCAGGTTGGTGAGGGCGATTTTTGTCTGTTCCAGAACCTGGATCGTCCGGGAGCCAAGCTCCACAATGTCCTGGTTCAGATCTGCCAGGGCCTGGTCAAATGATGCTCTGTTCATTATGCTTCCTCCTTAAGGGGCAGTTTGATGCGGAAGGATGTCCCTTCCCCCGGGGTGCTTTCCAGCTTGATTTCCCCATCATACAGTTCCACGATATGCTTCACAATAGCCAGTCCCAGACCGCTGCTGTCATGATCCAGAGCACGGCTTTTATCGACTTTGTAGAATCGTTCGAAAACCCTGGGCTGCTCTTCCTCAGGAATGCCGATTCCCGTGTCTCGGACCTCCAGAACCAGGTTTTTCTTCTTCCTCTCCCCCCGGAGAAGGACTTCTCCCCCCTTGTGATTATACTTGATGGCATTGCTCAAAAGGTTGGAGAGGAGAGATTTGAAGAGTTCAGGATTCCCTCTGTAAGCCAGGGATTCTTCCAGCTCTTCAGTCAGCTGCACCCCAGCCATTTCTGCTGCTTTCCGGTGCTTTTCCAGAACCTCTCTGGCTAAGGGGCTAAGATCCACATCTTCTACTGCAACGGAACGGTTCTCTTCAATTTTCGACAGGGCCAGGAGATCGCCGATCAGGCTTTCCAGGCGGAGGCTCTCAATATTGATGATTTCCAGAAACTTGTCCGCAACAGCAGGATCCTTTGCCGCTCCTCCTTTAAGGGTCTCGATGAATCCCCGGATGGAGGTCAGGGGGGTTTTCAGCTCATGGCTCACATTGGAGACGAATTCCTTGCGCATATTCTCCAGTTCCCGGACCTTGGTCACATCATGGAGGATCAGCAGGCTTCCCCCTTTCTGAGGGATGGGATGGACGGACAGGATATAGGTACGCTCCTTGAGACGGATCTCCCTGGGCTGGGCATTTTCTGCCCTTTCCTTGAGAGCCTCCTTCAGCTCGAGGTTCTGTGTCGCTACCAGGATATCCAGATGGAGATCTTCTTCCTCACTGAGATCCAGAACAGACATGGCGCTTTTGTTCATCAATGTGATATTATCCGCTTCATCCACGGCCAGGATCCCATCCTTGATGGTGTTGATGGTCGATAGCAGGTACAGGCGCTTTTCCTCCCCTGCTGCAGCTTCTGCCACCAGAGATTCCCGGGTCTGCTGATAAGCCTCGGCGATATCCTTCAGCTCTTTAGGAAGGGACTGGACATCCACTTCTGTCCCTTCCCGGCTGCCATCACCCCGGAGATAGCCCTCCAGAACCAGGACAGGGCGGATGTTGTTCCGATAGAAATAGATGGCGATGCCGAAGCTCAGGAGCAGAACTCCCAGGCTTAGCCAGGCCATGGTCCCTCCATAGTCTGCCAGGACCTCTGTGGCGGTGATTACAGGCACGGCAATCAGAAGGATCTCATCCCCCATGGTATAGGTTCTGTAGAAGAAGTATCTGTCCTTCACCTCGCTCTTCCTGAGGCTGGACCCCTCCCCCTCCTTCAGGGCTTCCTGGAACTCTTCCCGGGACAGGAGGTTTTCAGTGCTGTCCAGTGCGGAATCCAGGCTGGCGATCAGCTCCCCTTCCTTATTGATCACGGAGATATACCCAATGTGGCTATACTTATAGCTGATGGCTTCATTGCTGATGCCATTGCTTTTATCGATGCGGATCCATGAGACGATATTCCGCAGGTCTTTGGTCAGCTGGTTCTCATAAGCCTGAAAGGCCAGAACACCTGCAGCTGCCAGAAAAACCAAAAGGATCAGCACCGTATCTACTACATAGTTGAGAATGAGCTTGCGTTTCATTCTGCCTCCTAATTTCCGAATTTATAGCCTATACCCCGGACTGTCAGGATTTTCTCCCCGCCGATCTGCTTTCTCAGGCTATGGATATGGACGTCCACTGTTCTGGTATCCCCGGCGTATTCATAACCCCAGATCCTTTCCAGCAGTTCTTCCCTTGTATAGACCCTTCCCCTGCCCTCCATGAGGGTCAGGAGAAGCTCGAATTCTTTCTGTGTAAGCGCCAGAGCTGTGCCGTTTCTGAAAGCCTCCCGGCGCTGCGGATCGATGCGGATATCCAGCATCTCCAGGATGCGCTCCCCTTCCTCTCCTGTGCGCCGGAGAAGAGCCCGTATTCTGGCCCGAAGCTCATGGATGGAAAAGGGTTTGACAAGGTAGTCATCCGCTCCGGCTTCCAGCCCCATGACGGTATTGGATTCCCCGGCCTTGGCCGTCAGGAGCAGTACAGGCAATCCCCGATAGTCCTCAGATTGACGCAGTCGTCTGGTAAAATCCACGCCATCTCCGTCCGGAAGCATCCGGTCCAGGCAGATCAGGGAAGGGCGCTCTTCCGTCAGAGCCCGGAAGAGGGCTGTCCCATCCGGGAAATCCCTGACCACATAGCCCTCCTGTTCCAGGTTGTACCGGAGAAGATCCCGTATGTGGGCCTCATCATCTACAACATAGATCAGTCTGCCAGCCATGGCCTACCCGAACCTTCCTGTTATGTATTCCTCTGTCTTGGGATTCTGGGGATTCATGAAGATGTTTTTTGTAAGGTCATACTCAATGACTTCCCCGTTCAGGAAGAAGGCTGTCTTGTCTGAAATCCTGGCTCCCTGCTGCATGTTATGGGTCACGATGATGATGGTGTATTCCCGTTTAAGCTCGTTGATCAGGTCTTCGATTTTCAGGGTGGAGATGGGGTCCAGTGCGCTTGTGGGCTCATCCATCAGGAGCACATCCGGACCTACCGCCAGGGCTCTGGCGATGCAGAGCCGCTGCTGCTGTCCCCCGGAAAGGGCCATGGCTTGAGATTTGAGCCTGTCTTTCACCTCATCCCAGATAAAGGAGCTTTTCAAAGCCGTCTCCACAATCTCATCCAGCTCTGCCTTCTTGCGGATCCCATGAATTCTGGGCCCATAGGCGATGTTATCATAGATGGACATTTTGAATGGATTCGGTTTCTGGAATACCATGCCGATCTTCTTCCGGAGGGCGATGACATCTGTCTCAGGGCCATAGATATCCGCTCCGTCATAGAGGATCTTCCCCTGGATCTTACAGCCATCGATGAGATCGTTCATACGGTTCAGTGTCTTCAGGAAGGTAGACTTCCCACAACCGGAAGGGCCGATTAAAGCGGTGACTTCCCGTTCCTTCAGATCCAGGCTGACCTGTGTCAGGGCCTGCTTCTCCCCATAGTAGAGGTTGAGATCCTCTGTAAGGATTTTCGTTTTTCCGTCCATTAATTCTTACTCCCTTTAAATAGCACTTGGGTAAAGATCACGATGATCAGGATAATCAGGATCAGCAGGGTAGCCGTGCCGAAGGCTTCCGAAAATGCTTCCGGACCGATAGCCTCCTTGACAAGCAGATAGAGGTGTACGGACAAGGTCCTTCCTGATGAGAAGATGCCTGTGGGCATCCGGTCCACTGTACCTACAGTCAGGAAGACTGCAGCCGTCTCCCCCACAATCCGTCCGATGGAAAGGATCACCGCTGTTATGATCCCTCTTGAGGCTGAGGGGATGACGATCCGTCCCAGGGTGATGACCTTGGAGGCTCCCAAGGCATAGGATCCTTCCCGGAAGCCATCGGGTATCATCTTCAGAGATTCCTGTGTGACCCGGATGATAGTTGGCAGGATCATGATGGCCAGTGTCAGGCTGCCGGCCAGAATCGACCAGCTCATGTGCATGGTAGTGACAAAGAACACAAGCCCGAAGAGGCCATAGAGGATGGATGGAATCCCGGAAAGGCTGTCGATGGCGAAGTTCACTGTTTCCACAAGCTTGCGGTTCTTGGCATATTCATTGAGATAGATTGCCGCAAAGATGCCTACAGGGACTGCAAAGAGAATGGAAATAAGGATTACGATCATAGTGGTGACAATGCTGGGAATCAGTTCTGCAAAGAAGTTGAAGCGCAAGGCAGACATGCCGTTATACAGGATATAGCCTGTAATAGCCAACATGATGCCAATGGTCAGAAATGCCGAAAGATAGATGAAAAACGCCAGAATGCCGTCTTTCGCTCTTGTACTCATCGCTGGCCTCCTTTCAGTTTGATCCCATAGAAGATCAGATTAATCACGAATATGAAGAGGAAAAGGATCACCCCTGTAGCAAAAAGGGCTTCCTGATGATTCCCGCTGGCATAGGACATTTCCAGTGCGATATTGGCTGACATGGTGCGGATCGGGGAGGTCAGGGATTCAGGCAGGAAGGGAGAATTCCCTGAGACCAGGATCACAGCCATCGCTTCTCCCAAAGCCCGGCCGACCCCCAGGATCACTGCAGACATAATCCCGGAAAAGGCTGCAGGAACCAGGACTTTGAAGATGGTGGTGATCCGGGTAGCCCCCAGAGCCAGGGAAGCATCCCGGAAGCCCATATCCACTTCCTTCAGAGAGGATTCTGAAATGCTGATTACAGTAGGCATGATCATCACCGAGAGGATGAAAATGGCAGCCAGCAAGCTGTTCCCCCCTCTTCCTCCTGCCAGATAGGCATCGATGAAGGGAACGATGAGCATCAGCCCGAAGAAACCATAAATGACTGAAGGGATACTTGCCAGGACATCAGTCGCTACCTTGAGGATCCGGCTCAGGGGAGGGGGAGCCAGATAGACGATGAAGATTGCCGTGAGCACGCCGATAGGCGCCCCAATGAGGATGGCGCCTATGGTTGCGAATATGCTGGATGCAATCATTGGGAGAATCCCGAAGATCTCAGCCCTGGGCTGCCAGTCCAGTCCGAAGATAAAGTTCCCTGGGCCTGTCCTGAAGATTCCCGGAGCCCCTTTGAAGAAGATGAAGGCCATAATCAGCAGCAGGGCCAGCACTCCTACCAGGGCTGAGATGAGAAATACCATCTCAGCGATTCTTTCAGATTTCTTACTCATTGCGTCTCCTTAATTGATAGTGATGTATCCTTCTTCTGTGACGATTTTCTGTCCTTCTGCAGAGAGGATGTAATCGATCAGCTTCTGTACGCCTTCAGAAGGCTTGCCTTTTGTGACAAGGATGAAGGGTCTTGAAATCTTATAGCTTCCGTTTTTGATATTGGCTTCTGTGGCATCTACACCATCGACTTTTATGGATCTGACTGTGTCGTCCAAAGCGCCAAGGGAGAGGTAGCCTATAGCATTTTCCTTAGTTGCCACATTCTGTTTTACAGCCCCGTTGCCATCTGCGATAACAGCATCTTTTGTTAGCAGGGAGCCTGCTTCATCTTCCAGGCCTACCAGTTCTTCAAAGGCCCCTCGTGTTCCGCTGCCTTCTTCCCTGCTGATTACGACGATGGGCGCATCTTTGCCCCCCAGTTCTTTCCAGTTCGTGATTTCACCCTTATATACTTTCAGAATCTGCTCCTTGATGATATCCTTTACCGGGTTATCCGGATGAATGGTGATAGCGATGCCATCCAGAGCGATGACAAATTCTTCCAGTCCTTCTTTTTCCTCATCTTTCAGCTCTCTGGAGGACATTCCTACCATGGCTGTGCCTTCAGTGGCTGCCTTGATTCCCGCAGAAGAGCCGACAGACTGGATATCCAGGACGCTATCTGTGTATTTCTCTGCAAAAATTTCCATCAGCGGGGAAACAGAGGTGGATCCGACTACGGTGAGGTTCCCGGCTTCTTCCTGTGCGCCGCATCCTACGGCCAGGAAAGCCCCTGCCAGAATGGCTGAAACGAGAATAGCTTTCTTCATCTACAACACTCCTTTAATATATTATGGGTTCATAATATATCCGGAGTATTATATCCGTATTAAGGGATTGTTAAGACTCTGTTAAATCAGAGAACAGAGATGTAGAAGTGCTCCCGGACATGCTTCTGCCCTTCCGGACTGAGGATGTAGTCAATGAAAGCCTGAGCTTCAGGTCCAGGCTCCCCTTTTGTGATGAAAATAAAGGGACGGCTGATCAGATAAAGCCCAGCCTTGATGGAGGCTTCTGTGGGGTGAACTCCATCCACAGCCAGGACCTTCAGACTGTCATCAACGGAACCCACAGATACATAGCCTATGCTATTCTTCTTCAGGGCCACGTTCTGCTTTACAGAGCCGTTCCCATCTGTGATGATCGCATTTCGGCCCAAGGTGGTGTACTTCTTCCCAGCCTTCTCCACTTCCAGGCCTGTGATTTCCTCAAAAGCTCCCCGGGTGCCGCTTCCTTCTTCCCGGCTGATGATGACAATAAGAGCATCCTCTCCACCCAGTTCTTTCCAGTTTGTGATTTCACCCTGAAAGATCTTCAGGAGATCTTCCCTGGTAATATTCTCCAGCGGATTATCCGGATGGATTACCACGGCAATCCCGTCCAGAGCCACAACAAATTCCTGCATACCTTCCTTTTCCTCAGGTGAGAGGTTTCTGGAGGACATCCCAACCATGGCTGTGCCATCTGCAACAGCCTTGATTCCGGCAGAGGAGCCCACGCTCTGGACATCGATGCGCACCTCGCTGTTCACCCGAAGGTAATATTCAGATTCCGTCTCCGCCAGGGGAGCAACAGAACTGGAGCCGATAACGCTGAGGGTATTCCCTCCATCCTTTCCAGTCCCACCGCAGCCGGTAGCCAGGAGGGCCCCCGCCAGCAGGAGAAGCAAGCCAGATTTCTTCATATGTTCATCCTTCTATCCCATAAAATCAGTCAGCAGGCCTGAAGGGCCCATGAATATCTTAATAAAAACCAGGCTATATAGCAACAAGAGGAGGGCATAAGTTCCCTTATGCCCTCCTCTTTCAGAGAATCAGATGAGGCCGTGTCGCTTCAGCATCCCATCAATAAGCTGTTTGTGCTGGTCCTTCAGAGGAACCATAGGCAGCCGCACTTCTTCAGTGTCAAAGCCCATTCTGGACAAGGCATATTTCACAGGAACCGGATTTGTATCGCAGAAGAGATCCCGGAAGGCATCATAGCTTTCATGATGAAGGGCCATGGCCTTTTTCACATCTCCCGCCTCATAAGCGGCAATCATCTCGTTGATTTCCTTCCCGATAATGGAGGAAGCCACGCTTACCACACCACGGCCGCCAATGGCCAGCATGGGGAGGGTCAGGCTGTCATCTCCACTGTAGATGATGAAATCTTCCGGCACTCCGGCCCGGGTCAGAGAAACGTTATCCAGATTCCCGCAAGCTGCTTTGAGATAGCGGATATTGGGAATCGAAGACAGGCGGATGATGGTATCCACGCTGATCTCCCGAACAGATCTCCCGGGAATGTTGTAAAGCATCACTGGCTTTTCTGTTCCGCCAGCAACTGTCTTGAAGTGTTCATAGATCCCTTCCTGATTCGGCTTGTTGTAGTAGGGGGTTACAACCAAGAAAGCATCCACCCCAAGCTTATCCACCTCTTTGGTGAATTCCAGGGATTCCCTGGTGTTGAAGGTGCCTGTCCCCGCCATGACGGGAATATCCACAGCATTGCGCACCGTATCAATGAGGCGGAGCTTCTCCTCTTTGGTCATTGTAGGGTTTTCCCCGGTGCTTCCGCAGACCAGGAGGGAATCCGAACCGTTTTCAGCAAGAAATCTCGCGTAGCGGGCGGCCTCTTTGTAATTCACTTCGTCCCCTTTAAAGGGTGTGACCATAGCGGTCATGACTCTGCCAAACATTATCTTTCACCTACCATATTTTCTCGGATCAGCAATTCAGCTATCTGGATTGCATTGGTTGCAGCCCCCTTCCGGAGCTGATCTGCCACTACAAAGAAGGAAAGGCCGTTATCGAAAGCCAGGTCCTCCCGGACCCGTCCCACATAGACTTCATCCGTATCAGAGGTAAAGTACGGCATGGGATAAATATTGGCTGCAGGATCATCCTGGAGGATGATTCCCTCTCCTTCGCGGAAAAGAGCCAGGGCTTCTTCCCTGCTGATTTTCTCTTCTGTCTCCACTGTCACAGATTCGGAATGGCTCCGCATAATAGGCACCCGGACTGTGGTGGCGGTGATCCGCATTTCCGGATCATTGAAGATCTTCTGGGTTTCCACAATCATCTTCATCTCTTCTTTGGTATACATGTTTTCCTGAAAGACATCAATATGGGGAATGAGGTTCATAGCGATCTGATGCTGGAAGACTTTCACAGTGGGCTCTTTCCCATCCAGGACTTCCCGTGTCTGTGACTCCAGCTCATCCATGGCTTCCTGTCCTGCTCCGCTTACAGCCTGGTATGTGGAGACAATGAGCCTGGTGATTCTGGAACGGTCATGGATCGGCTTCATAGCGACGCACATCTGGATGGTGCTGCAGTTGGGATTGGCAATGATCCCCTTATGGCCTTTCGCCGCTTCCGGATTCACCTCAGGAACCACCAGGGGGACTTCAGGATCCATACGGAAGAAGCTGCTGTTATCGATGACCACAGCTCCCTTTGCTGCGGCCTCTCTGGCGTAGAGCTGGCTGGCCTTACCTCCTGCAAAGAGGGCGATTTCCACCCCTTCAAAGCTTTCCGGGAAGGTCTCTTCAATAACATATTCCTTACCCCGGAAGGTCATTTTCTTTCCGGCGCTGTTTTTCGTAGCCAGAAGCTTCAGCTCCCCTACAGGGAAATTTCTTTCTTCCAGGACCTGGAGGATAGTAGATCCTACTGCTCCGGTTCCCACCACGGCGACATTATACGTTCTCATTGCGACACTCCTTTATCTTATTCCTGATCCTATAGGATCTTATCCAGTCCTTCTATGAAGGTCTTTTCCGATACGATTTTGCGGCAGGCCAGGATGACTCCCGGCATGAAGGATTCCCTGTTCAGGGAATCATGGCGGATGGTGAGGACCTGCCCATGGCCCCCGAAAATCACTTCCTGATGGGCTACATAGCCTGGCAGGCGCACGCTATGGATGCGGAAGCCTTCCACCTCCGCTCCCCGTGCCCCGGGAATCAGCTCTTTCTCCTCAGGGTGGCCCTGCTTCCTGGCCTCACGGACTTCCCGGATGATGCCAGCAGTGGTAAGGGAGGTGCCGCTTGGGGCATCCAGTTTCTTATCATGATGATATTCTATAATCTCCACATCCGGGAAATATTTTGCCGCTTCTCCGGCAAATCTCATCATCAGGATGGCTCCGATGGCGAAATTCGTAGCCCACAGGACCCCCGTTCCCTGCTTTTTGCAGATATCCCGGATCTCTTCCACCTGCTCCGGGGTGAAGCCGGTGGTGCCGATGACCATGGGTACGCCGTATGAGAGGACCTCTCTGGCATTGGCATAAATGCTCTGATGGCTTGTGAAATCTACAACCACATCGATTCCCCCCTGATCCAGGGCTTCTTTCAGGCTTTCCTGTACCAGCACCTTATCCGAGGTTCCGGCCACCGTTCCGATGGGTTCCCCTACATGGCTTCTATCTACAGCCCCCACCAGGCGCACCCCTTCGCTGGCGGCTACTGCCCGGACCACCTCGCTGCCCATCTTCCCGCAGGCTCCGCTTACCAGCACTCTGATCTCTTCCATTCCATCCTCCCTTACAAAAAAACAGCCATAAGCATTTTGCTTATGACTGTGACATCCTAATCAAATGCTCATCCAAATAGCACTCCACATGAATGTGACAGTTGCAGGCCTCTTAACCCGGCAACCAGCTGCAGGCCCCGGCGGACCTTCCAGCTTCGGCGGAAATCCCCTTTCCCTGCAGTTCATCGCTTCCGGCTCCCTGCAGCTACTCTTGTCATCCGCTCCTCTAACTTTGATGAAGCTTGTATTCAATTGTATCTGATTATAGCCCTTTTCAGGGCTTCTGTCAATGCCCTTCCCGCTTCCGGATGTTCTTCTTGAAGCGGATATCCCGGTCCACATCCAGGACATAGCTGTTACAGAGCTCCAGGATCCGGGAGGCGATCCGCTCATCAAGGCGGGACTCGATCTCCTCCAGGGACAGGTTGGTGGTAATGATGGTGGAAAGATTATGGTTCAGGCGGTGGTTCACCAGGCTGAACAGCTGATTGGTACTCCAGGCCGTATAGTTATGCGCCCCAAGGTCATCCAGGATGAGGAATTCCGCCTTCCTGGCCCGGGCAAAGACATCCATACCCCGTCCGTCTTCGAAGAGATCGGCCTTTCCCTGCTCCAGAAGATCCGGTACCACGAAGAATTCCACTTTCTTCCCCATCTTCAGCAGGGCATTGCCCATTGCCGCAGCCAGAAGTGTCTTTCCGCTGCCAATGGGCCCAGTGATGAAAAGGCCCCGGACACCCTGCTTCCCGGCCTCCACCTCTGCAAGAAAGCTCCGGGCAGCAGCCAGAATCCGTGCTGCCTTATCCCGATAGGTATCCCGGCTCCGCTGGCCATCTATCATTTCATCAGGATAGGCCTGGAGGGTGAAATCTTCAAGGCTTGCATCGCCAAGACGGGATGGCAGGGCCCTGGCAGCCTTTCTGCAGGTGCAGGGAGATGCTCCTTTTTCCGTTATCACATAACCGGTATCCCGGCACTTCTCACAGGTATAGGCCCCTGCCTCCTCTACCCGGAGATTCTTAAGGAGCTCCCTGATAATCTCTTCCATTCCCGTGTCACCTTCCTAGTTGAGGTAGACATCCGTATACTTTCCGGATGCCGGCTTTTTCCCCCCATCAGCGCTCTTCTTCTTTCGAGGTGTGCCTTTGGCTTCATTCTCCCGAATGCTGGAGACGCCTTTTTTCTCCCAGTCCCGCAGGATCTGATCGATATATTTGAAATAGACTTTCCCCACTGCCACAGCAGCCCGCAGGGCATCTGCAATCATGTCCCTGGAATAGCCTTTTTCAAACTCCCACTCTGTAAGGAAATCAGCTTCCAGGGGAGAAAGAGGGCGATTGAATTCCCCTTCAAAGAGAAGATGCAGGCTCTGGGAGCCAGGCTCCGGGCTCTTCTGAACCTCCTCCGGAGAAGCCTCCAGAAACAGCCTGGCATAAAGGGGTGCCAGGCTATAACTGAAATTCCCCTCCTGCTCTTCATAACTCAGCAGCCCCTTGGCGATCAGCCCTCCCAGAAGGGCCAGGGCCTCATCTTCTCCTACTTGCAGCTGGCGGGCCAGGTCCCCTTCCGTGACTTCAGTCTCCTGTTCATGCGCCATGGTCCAGAAAACCAGAAGGGCATAGGCCTCGTCAAGGGAGGCCCCCCATTCCCGGAGGCCCTTCAGCAGGCCGCCGGGAATGGATTGCCAGCTGCCTCTTAATATTCTTTTGATGTCAGTGGCCTCCAGCCCGGCATTTTTCATTTATTTGATCTTATCCTTTACAAAATCTTCAATCCGATCCAGGGCTTCCCGGATTTCCTCCATGGAGTAGGCATAGCAGATTCGGATAAAGCCTTCACCACTTGGTCCGAAACCGCTTCCTGGAACTACGGCCACCAGCTTCTCCCGCAGAAGAGTATCGCAGAAATCCTCGGAACCCATACCTGTCCTCTGTATGCTGGGGAAGGCATAAAAAGCACCTTCCGGCTCAAAACAATCCAGCCCCATGGCATTGAGGCGGTCCACAAGATAGCGTCTGCGCTGATCGTAGATGGCCACCATCCGCTCCATCTCGGGAATCCCCTCCCGTAGCGCTATGGCCGCAGCCCGCTGAGCCATGATAGGCGCACACAGCATGGTGTACTGATGGATTTTAACAGTCTGCGTCAGAAGCTCCCTGGGTCCGCAGAGAAAGCCTACCCGCCAGCCTGTCATGGCAAAAGCTTTGGAAAAGCCATTGACCACATAGGTCTGCTCCCGCATTCCGGGCAGGGTGGCAAAGCTCACATGCTTCACCCCAAATGAAAGCTCGCTGTAAAGCTCATCACTGATCACCATCAGGCTATGCTTCCGCACCAGGGCTGCAATTGGCTCCATTTCCTCCCGGGTCATGATGCCCCCTGTGGGATTGCTGGGGTACGGCATGATCAGGACTTTAGAACGGGGCGTGATCGCTGCCTCCAGGGCCTCTGCTGTCAGTTTGAAGCGGTCCTCCGCCCTGGTTTTCACATATACAGGAACCCCGCCAACCAGCTGCACATTGGGCACATAGGAAACATAACAGGGTTCCGGGATGATCACCTCATCTCCCGGATTGACCAGGGAACGGAGGGCCAGGTCAACTGCTTCGCTGGTACCCACTGTAATGAGAATCTCATTTTCCGCATCATAATCCAGCCCATAGCGCTCCTGAAGATAGGGGCGGATCGCAGCCCGGAGTTCCGGAGAGCCCCAGTTGCTGGTATAGAAGGTCTCATGATCATTGATCGAGCGGATAGCCTCATCGCAAAAAGCCTGTGGGGTAGGAAAATCAGGCTCTCCCACTCCCAGAGAGATCACATCCCCCTGGATTTCCGAAAAATCGAAATACTTGCGGATAGCCGAAGGAGGCATCTCCCGCACAATTTTTGAAATTACCTTGTCATACTCCATTCATTGTTCCTCATTACTTAACCACAAGGTTAAATATCTTTCCAGCTACATAAATCTCTTTTACAATGGTCTTCCCCTCCAGGAAGCCCTGGATTCCGGGGTCGGCCATGGCCGCGGCTTTGGCTTCCTCCAGGGAGGCCTCCCGGGGCAGGGTAACCGTTCCCCTGAGCTTCCCGTTGACCTGGACAGGCATCTCCATGGTATCTTCCAGGGTTTTGGCCTCTTCATAGGATGGCCAGGCGCTATCATGGAGCATGCCCCCGAAGGAGCCTTCCACCCAGAGCTCTTCCGTCAGATGGGGGGCTACGGGGTTCAGGAGGAGGAGGAAGGCTTTCATCTCCCCTCGTGTCACCGACCCTTTCTGGACATAGGCATTGGCCAGCTCCATCAGGGCGGATATGGCCGTATTATACTTCAGGTTCTCATAGTCCCCCGAAACCTTTTTGATCGTCTTGTGGACCAGGATCTCCAGATCTTGGCTGTAGCCTTCTTCCGGCACCAGAAGATCCATGAGGCGCCAGGCCTTATCCAGGAATCTGCGGCAGCCCCGGACCCCATTCTGGGACCAGGGGACGCTCTTTTCAAAATCCCCGATAAACATCTCATACATCCGCAAGGTGTCTGCCCCGAACTCCTCGATAATCTCATCGGGATTCACGACATTGCCTCTGGATTTCGACATCTTCTCCCCGTTCTCCCCGAGGATCATCCCATGGGAGGTCCGCTTGCGATAGGGCTCCTTGGATTTCACCACCCCGATATCATAGAGGAACTTGTGCCAGAACCGGGAATACAGGAGGTGGAGGGTCGTATGCTCCATCCCGCCGTTGTACCAGTCCACAGGGATGTAATATTCCAGCTTCTCCGGGCTGCCGAGAGCCTCGTTGTTCTTTGGATCGGCATAGCGGAGGAAATACCAGGAGGAACCAGCCCACTGGGGCATGGTGTCCGTCTCCCGTTCTGCCGGTCCGCCGCAGCGGGGGCAGGTGGTGCGCTTCCAGTCCTCCATGAGGGCCAGGGGCGATTCCCCGTTGTCCGTGGGCTCGTAGCTCTCCACTTCAGGGAGAAGCAAGGGGAGATCCTTCTCTTCCAGGGGAACCCAGCCGCACTCCGGACAATGGACCAGAGGAATGGGCTCTCCCCAGTAACGCTGTCTGGAAAAGACCCAGTCTCTCAGCTTGAAGTTCTTCATCCGGCGGCCGATTCCCCGCTCTTCCAGTATATCGCTGATCCGTTCCTTGGCCTCCGGAACAGCAAGGCCGTCAATGAGCGGTGAGTTGATCAGCACGCCCTTTTCATTATCTGTGTAAGCCTCCTCTGAAATATCCCCTCCGCTCACCACTTCCAGAATGGGAAGGCCGAATTTCCTGGCAAACTCATAGTCTCTTGTATCATGGGCCGGAACTGCCATAATGGCCCCTGTCCCATAGCTCATAAGCACATAATCGGAGATGAAGATGGGAATCTCCTGGCCGTTTACCGGATTGATGGCGGCAATGCCCTGGATCTGCACCCCTGTCTTTTCCTTGGCCAGCTCTGTCCGCTCGATATCGGATTTGGCTGCTGCATTGTCCCGATAGGCCTGAAGCTCCTCATAATTGGTGATCTGGTCCTTCAGTTCCTCCACAAGAGGATGTTCCGGGGCAACCACCATATAGCTGACGCCATACATCGTATCGGGCCTTGTAGTATATACAGAAAGGCAGGAATCGGTCCCGGCGATGGCGAAGTCCGCCTCCAGGCCATAGGAGCGTCCGATCCAGTTCTTCTGCTGGGTCTTGACCCGCTCGATGAAGTCCAGATCCTCCAGATCATCAATAAGGCGGTCGGCATATTCGGTAATCTTCAGCATCCACTGGTTTTTCACCTTCTTGTGGACCTGTCCTCCGCAGCGTTCGCAGGCGCCGGCAATAACCTCTTCATTGGCCAGGCCTACCTTGCAGCTGGGGCACCAGTTGATGGGGAACTCCTTCTTATATGCCAGACCCTCCTCGAAGAGGCGGATGAAGATCCACTGTGTCCATTTATAGTATTCCGGATCCGTCGTGTTGATTTCCCTGGACCAGTCAAAGGAAAAGCCAAGGGCCTGGAGCTGGCTTTTGAACCGGGCGATATTGCTTGCTGTAACCTCCCGGGGATGGATTTTGTTCTTGATGGCATAGTTCTCAGTGGGCAGGCCGAAAGCATCCCAGCCGATGGGGTAAAGGACGTTATATCCTTCGAGGCGCCGCTTTCTGGCCACGATGTCCAGCGCAGTATAGGGCCTTGGATGGCCTACATGAAGCCCTTTTCCGGAAGGATAGGGGAATTCGATGAGGAGATAATACTTAGGCTTCCGGGTATTGTCCTGGGCATGGAAGCAGCCCTTCTCTTCCCAGATCCCCTGCCATTTCTTTTCGATTGCTGCCGGATTATATTCTCTCACGTCCACTACCTCCTTAACTACTATATTTTAGCAGAAAAGCCTCATCCTTACAATCAGAAAAAACCTTTGTCTTCAAAGGCTGAGGGAGCGGTTATCCAGAGCCTCCCAGATTTCCGCAAAATACCCGGCCTCCAGGGGAACATCCTTTTCTCCCGTCCAGGGATCATTTATATAAATAACCCCTGGCCCGTAGCCTGTGACCAGAACTGAATGAAGATAAAAGCCATGGAGATCTGATACACATACCACCACAGGAATCCCCTCCCCCAGGCTTCTCCGGAGGGATTCCAGACTGTCCCCTGTCCGTCCTACAAGACCTGGGTAATATGCGGACAGCGCGGAAGCCAAGGGTTCAGGCCAGATTGTATACCCCCCTGTACCATAAGGATCCCCCACATAGCCCTCATCAGGAGTCTGTGCATAAGGAATCCTTTGGGCCATTTCCTCCATAGTCAGAGAAACCCCGAGATATTGGAGGAGCATGGTAGCTGAAACAAGCTCGCATCCTGTAGGAAGGAGGGGCCGCTGGGCCAGGGCCGGGACGTCAAGGATCACCTCATCGGGAAGCGCTGATGGCGCCATGGCCTCCGGTAGCGGCAAGGCTTCTTCCTCGGCTCCAGCTCCCTGGTAAGGCACAGTACCCTCCCTCCAGCCTGCTGTTCCAAAAGCTATGAGCCCTACAAGCAGCAAGGCTGAAAAAGCCCAAATCCTCTTCTTTTTCCCCTGAACTCCATCTTCCGCTCTTTCTCTGCCCATCATCCCTTGTCCCTTTCTCTCAGCCATTCTGCTGCAGATTATATAGGATGGGGATGAAAGAGGGTTGGCAGCAATGTGAAAATGATGCAAAAAAAACTCTCAGGGAATTCCCTGAGAGAACGCTTCAATTTGGCTGGGGTGGCTGGATTCGAACCAACGCATACTGGTGCCAGAAACCAGTGCCTTACCGCTTGGCGACACCCCAATATGGTTAATCACAGCGTTTTTGGTTTTTGCATTTGGCTGGGGTGGCTGGATTCGAACCAACGCATGCCGGACCCAAAAACCGGTGCCTTACCGCTTGGCGACACCCCAATGTGATATGGTGGGGAGAGCAGGATTCGAACCTGCGAAGTCGTAGACAACAGATTTACAGTCTGCCCCCTTTGGCCGCTCGGGAATCTCCCCATAATACCATTGGAGCTGGTGATGGGACTCGAACCCGCAACCTGCTGATTACAAATCAGCTGCT
>CAYMDI010000009.1:0-24444 GCA_964389165.1 uncultured Eubacteriales bacterium
CCCTATAATGGAGTGTGCCCCTGCGGCAGAAGCTGCCGAAAAAGGTGATGTCCTCGAGATCGATTTTGAGACAGGAATAATAAAGAACATCACTAAAAATGAAGAGTATCAGTCCGCAGCCTTTCCTGAATTCATTCAGCGGATAATAGCTGCAGGCGGCCTTCTTAACTCCCTGAAATAGATAGTATATTTTTAAAAAACACATCAAAGGAGAAAATCATGAAATTCAAGATAGCCGTGATAAAGGGAGATGGGATCGGTCCGGAGATAGTGGATCAGGCCATCAGGGTAATCAAAAAGATAGAAGAAAAATACAGCCACACTTTTGAGCTCAGCTTCTGCCTGGCCGGAGGAAATGCCATAGATGCTACGGGAAACACTCTGCCAGGAGAGACTGTGGAGACATGCCGGGCTTCTGACAGTATCCTGCTTGGCGCCGTGGGCGGTCCGAAATGGGACTCCATGCCCAGCGGCAACAGGCCTGAAAATGCGCTTCTCGGCCTCAGATCCGAGCTGGACCTGTTCGCCAACATAAGGCCAGCCATAATGTACGATGCGCTTTCTGATGCCTGCCCGATCAAAAAAGAATTCATCGAGGAAGATGAGTTTGATGGGGGAAAGCGGATCTACCTGAATTTCGCCCACACCTTCGGCCATGCCTTTGAGGTATCCAGCCACTATGAAATACCCCATGGCACTGCTGTAGCACTTGGCGTTGTAGCAGCGGGCAAGGTCTCCCTGGAAAGGGGCCTCCTGGAGCGGATTGAAGGCTTGGTGGGGAGGATTCTGGGAATCCGGATTCATCCCGGACAGTTTTCCCTGGAACAGATCCTCAGCGCCATCCGCAAGGATAAGAAGCAGCAGGGGAAGGAGCTTACAGCCATCCTCTTTGACAGGGAGTACCAGCTGCATATCGTCAGAGACCTTCAGGAAAAAGAGGTGGAGGAGGCTGTCGCCTATCTCCTCCACAGCTTCCACAAGGAGGCAGAAGCATGAAAACCATCAGCATCCTGGTCCCTACATACAATGAAGAGGAGAATGTGAAGCCTTTGAGCGAGGCCATCATCGCCCAGTTTTCCCTTCTTTCAGGATATGACTATGAAATCCTCTTCATTGATAACCACTCCTCAGACAATACCCAGAAAATCCTGACGGAGCTCTGCGCCGGCAATCCCAAGATCAAAGCGATCTTCAATGCAAAGAACTTCGGCCAGTTCAACTCTCCTTACCATGGCCTCCTACAGACTACAGGAGACTGCACAATTGCCATGTGTGCGGATTTCCAGGACCCCCCGGAAATGATTCCGAAACTTGTGGCAGAGTGGGAGAAGGGCTGGAAGATTGTAGCTGCCATCAAGGAGACCAGCAAAGAGAACAGGCTCATGTACTTCCTCCGCTCCCTCTACTATAAGCTCATCAAAAAGATGAGTGACGTGGAGCAGATCGAGCATTTTACAGGCTTCGGACTCTATGACAGGAGCTTTATCCAGACCCTCCGGGAGCTGGATGACCCCACCCCCTTCCTTCGGGGGATTGTAGCGGAGCTGGGTTCGAAGCGCAAGGATATCCCTTATGAACAGGCAGCCCGGCGGGCCGGGAAGACTAGCAACAACTGGTACCGCCTCTATGATGCCGCCATGCTCAGCTTCACCTCCTACACGAAAATGGGCCTGAGGGTCGCTACCATCGGAGGCTTTCTCCTTTCTGTGGCTTCCATGCTCATCGCCCTGGGCTACTTGGTGGCCAAGCTCCTCTACTGGGAGAGCTTCAGCCTGGGGACCGCCCCTATCCTTATCGGGGTCTTCCTCTTCGGCTCCCTGCAGCTCTTCTTCATCGGCCTGATTGGGGAATATATCATGAACATCAACACCCGGGTTATGAAGCGCCCTCTGGTGGTGGAAGAGGCCCGGCTGAATTTCACAGAGATGGAAGGGCCTGGAAAGGAGGAGCGTCATGAAGGATAAGAAAGGGCTCCTCCTGGAGTTCCTCCGTTATGTCCTGGTGGGAGGCTCTGCCTTTGTGGTGGATTTCGCCGTCCTCTACCTGACCCGGACCTATCTCTTCGGCAGCCTGGGGCAGGAGGGGATCCTCCTGGCAACTGCCATCGCCTTCCTGGCGGGACTGGCCTTCAACTATATCTTCTCCATCCTCTTTGTCTTCAAAGGGGGAGGGGAGAAGGTCAAAGGGCAGGAGGGGAAGGCCTTCCTGATCTTCGCCATTATCGGCCTCCTGGGCCTGGGCTTCACCCAGCTGGGGATGTGGGGAGGGACCACCCTCTTCGGGAATGAAAGCTACCTCTGGGTCAAAGCCGTGGTGGCGATCCTGGTCCTCTTCTGGAACTACATCGCCCGGAAGATCCTTATTTTCAGGTAAATGACAAGAGCATCATCGAGAATATATCCATAGGAGGAAGTCATGGAGCGCAATGAGAAAGCAATCATCATCGGAGCCGGACCTGCCGGCCTGACCGCAGCCTACCGCCTGCTGAAGGAGACCGGGATCCGTCCGGTGATCCTGGAGGAGACCCCATATATCGGGGGGATTTCCAGGACTGCCCAATATAAGGGGAACCGCATCGATCTGGGGGGGCACCGCTTCTTTACAAAAAGCCCCGAGGTGAACCGCCTCTGGCGGGAGCTGATGCCTATTCAGGGGGCTCCTTCCCTGGATGACCGGATCCTGGGGGTGGAGAAGCCCTGGGCGGAAGGAGGGCCGGATCCTGAGAAGGAAGACCGGGTCTTCCTCCTGCGGAACCGGGTCTCCCGGATCTTCTTCCTCCGGAAGTTCTTTGACTATCCCATTTCCCTGAAGCCCGCTACCTTTATCAACATGGGCCTCTGGAACACCCTCCGGGCCGGGTTCGGCTACATCCGGGCCATGCTGGTGAAGCCGGAGGTGAAGTCTCTGGAAGACTTCTATATCAGCCGCTTCGGCCGGCCTCTCTATGAGATGTTCTTTGAGGACTACACAGAGAAGCTCTGGGGCATCCATCCCCGGAACATCTCCCCGGAATTCGGGGCCCAGCGGGTCAAGGCCCTTTCCTTAAGCAAGGCTGTTCTGGAGATGGTGGCCAAGGCCTTCAACAAGAAGCACCAGACCAAGGAGACTTCCCTGATTGATCAGTTCATGTATCCCAAGAAGGGTCCCGGCCAGCTCTTTGAAGCCATGGCGGAGGATATCCGCTCCATGGGCGGGGAGATCCGCCTGGAAGCCCGGGTCACTGGGGTAGACAGGGACGGGGGCCGCATTACAGGGGTCCGCTATGCCGGGAAGGAAGGGGAGGAATCCCTCACAGGGGATCACTTCTTCTCCTCCATGCCTGTGAAGGACCTGGTAGAGGCCCTGGGAGAAGGGGTTCCTGAAGAGGTCCGGGAGGTAGCGGCAGACCTTCCCTACAGGGACTATATCACTGTGGGCCTTCTCTGCAAGAAGCTCCTCCTCAAGAACAAAACGGACATCCCCACCCTGGGGGGGATCGTTCCGGATAACTGGATCTATATCCAGGAGAGGGACGTGAAGATCGGCCGCCTGCAGATCTTCAACAACTGGTCCCCCTATATGGTGGAGGATCCGGAGCATACGGTCTGGATCGGCCTGGAGTATTTCTGCAATGAGGGGGATGACCTCTGGGAGATGGAGGATGAGGCCTTTATCACCATGGCCCGGAAGGAGCTGGAATCCATGGGCATCATTGCCGGGGAGGATGTTCTGGATGCCGTACGCATCCGGGTGAAGAAAGCCTACCCCGCTTACTTCGGGAGTTATGAACGCTTCCCGAAAGTCCGGGAGCATCTGGACACCTATGAAAACCTCTACTGCATCGGCCGCAACGGCCAGCACCGTTACAATAATATGGACCACTCCATGATGACAGCCTGGGAGGCGGTGGATCTCCTGAAATCCGGGAGCAGGGACAAGTCTCCTGTATGGAAGGTAAACACGGAAGAGGATTATCATGAAGAGAAGAAATAACTGGGGCCTCCTGCTCCTCCTGGGGACAGCCGCGGCCTGGCTGGCTGCTGGGGGTGGGGCTGGGGCTCCCTGGGGGCGGCTGATTCCGGGAATCGCCGCCCTTCTTCTTGCCGGGGGCTTCTTCTTCCGGAAGCGTTCCTCCCTGCCCATGGCTCTGGGGGGCGGGATGCTTTTGGTCTGGCTGGATGCATCCGTAGGCCTCCAGGGCCTTCTGGTCCTTGGGGGAGCCCTCCTCTTCTTAGGGGCCCTTGCTCTCCTCCGGCGGAAGAAGGGGTCTTCCCTGACCCCGGAGGACATGCTCCTGGGGGTGGCCTTCCTGGCCATGGCCCTGCATCTCGCCTACATTCTTGCTACCCCCTACTCCCTCCGGAGCAATGACGTCTCCTTTCTGGGAGCCGGGGAGGGGCACCTGGCCTATATGGAATACCTCCTGGATCATGGCTTCCGCCTGCCGGATTTCGACCCCACTACAGTCTGGCAATTCTATCACCCCCCTCTCCACCACTATCTGGGAGCCTTCTTCCTGAAGCTCAGCCTCCTCCTGGGCATCCCCCTGGAACAGGGGGCAGAGCAGCTCCAGTTCCTGCCTCTCCTCTACAGCGGCTTCCTCCTCCTCTTCAGCAGGCGTTTCTTCCGCCTCATGGGGCTGGGGGGACGGGGGCTGCTCCTGGCCTTTTCCCTCACGGCCCTTCATCCCGTCTGGATCCTCCTCTCTGGGAATCTGAATAATGATCTCCTGTCTCTGACCCTCTCTCTGGGGGCCCTGACCCAGGCTCTGGCCTGGTACAGGGGGCGGAAGACGGGAGACCTTCTCCTCTCCGGGCTCTTCCTGGGCCTTTCCATGGCAGCCAAGGCCTCTGGGGCCCTCCTCATCCCGGCTCTGGGCTTCCTTCTGGCCTGGGCCTTCTTCCGGGAATGGGGGAAGAAGCCCTGGAAGCTTCTTCCGGCTTACGGGGGCTTCCTGCTGATCAGCGTTCCTATCGGAACTGCCTGGGCCCTCTACAATAATATCCGCTGGGGGATGCCCTTGTCCTATGTGGCCCCCCAGTCCCTGGCCAGCCCGGAATATCTGGGGGGCTATTCCCTCCTGGAGCGCTTCCTCCCTCTGGACCCTGGCCTCTTCACCAGCCCTTTCCGGATCCTGGGGAATCCTGCCCAGGACTATAGCGTGCCCCTGGGCCTTCTGAAGACGGCCCTCTTCGGGGAGGGGGCCTTCTTCCCCCCGGGGAGCCTGGCTTTCTGGGCCTCTGCGGCCCTCTTCTGGCTCCAGGCCCTTCTGGCTGTTGCAGCCTTCCTGGCCCTGGTCCGCTTCCTCCTCTTCAAGAGAAAGGGGGTCCCCGGGAGCTTCCGGGCCACAGCGGGGATTTTTGCAGCGACCCTTATGGGGAGCTTCCTGTCCTTTAATATCCAGTATCCCTTTATGAGCACTTATCACTTCCGCTATGTGGCTCTGACCCTGATTCTGGGGGCCCTGGGCCTGGGCTATCTCCTGGAGGATCTCCGCCAGGGGGGAAGGAGAAGGGGAGGGTCTTTTCTGGAGGGGGCTGTTCTGGCCTTCCTTCTCCTGACCCTTCTGGTTTATGGGCGCCTCCTCATGGTTTCCTGACCCCTTGATAAATGAATCCTGTGTGCTATAATGGCGGTAAAGAACAATATTTTCCATAAGGGGGTTACACCAATGGACAATCAGACCTTTACCCAAGAGGATATCCAGGAGAACAAGACAGTTGCGGCTCTGGCCTATCTGATCTTCTTCCTGCCGATGCTGGCAGCCAAGGATTCTCCTTTCGCCAGGTTCCATGGGAACCAGGGGCTGCTCCTCTTCCTGGCCAGCCTTGGGGTGAGCGTGGCTTCCAATATCCTGGCTGTGCTTCTGGGGATTCTGGCTCCGGTTGTCTGGGCCCTGTCTTCCCTGGCCGCCCTGGGAATCTTCATTGTGGGGCTCCTGGCTTTCATCAATACCCTGAACGGCAAGGCGGATCCCCTGCCTTTCATCGGCCATATCAATCTGATCAACAAGTAGAAGAAAAAGAAACCCACGCCGGAGAGCATCGCTTTCCGGCTTTTTTTCTTTTAGGGCTTCCATTTCATAGTGTTTTTGTATATAATGTAGAAGATAGTCTGTTTTCCCCCTGCCATCATAAATCATTTATTATGACATCCGGAATACGGGCTAATTTTATTTTGGAGGTACAAACTGTGGCAAAGAAAGTAAAAAAGCCCCTGTTGATCCTGGCTGCGGCCACGATGGTCAACCTGACCCTGGGAGTCCTGTACTCCTGGAGCGTCATTTCCAAGAACCTGACAGCGGAGAATATCGGCTGGTCCAACTCTGAGGCATCCCTGCCTTACACCGTGGCTATTGTGGTCTTCGCCATCGCCCTGCTGGTGGCCGGGATCCTGCAGGACAAGATGGGTCCCAAGAAGTTCGTCATCGCCGGGATTACCCTGGTGGGCCTGGGCCTGCTGACTTCCGGCTTCTTCGGGGAGAACCGCTCCCTGATGCTCCTGACCTATGGGGTCCTGGTAGGGACGGGGATCGGCTTCGGTTATTCCTGCGTAACCCCTGCTGCGATGAAATGGTTCCACCGGGACTATAAAGGGGTTATCACGGGAATCGTGGTAGCTGGCTTCGGGGTGGCTTCTGTCTACGTTGCTCCTGTGACCTCCTGGCTGATCAGCTGGGTCGGGGTTTTCGATACCTTTAAAATCCTGGGGGTCTATGTCCTGGTTATCGGCCTGCCTGTGGCCATGCTCATCACCAACCCTCCTGCTGGGTATGTGGCCGAGCCTCCTGCCCTGAAAGCGGGCCAGGAGCCTAAAGCCAAGGTCCAGCCCTGGAATTATGACTGGAAGGAGATGATCCGCACAAAGCAGTTCTGGATTCTCTGGATCATGTTCGCCCTGGCTTCTTCCGCCGGTCTTCTGGTTATCGGGAACGTTTCTAAAATCGCCCAGGTTCAGGCGGACTATGCTGCCGGCTTCACCCTGGTCATGCTCCTGGCTGTCTTCAATGCCGGAGGCCGGATCGGCGGGGGGATGCTTTCTGACCGCATCGGCCGGATCCACACCCTGCAGATCGTGGTGCTCCTGGCCCTGGTGAACATGCTTCTCTTTGCCTTCTATGGCAGCGTGCTGCTGATGGTGGTAGGGACTGCTGTAGCCGGAATCGGCTATGGGGCTCTCCTGTCCATCTTCCCGGCTTTCACTTCAGACTACTATGGGATGAAGAACTTCGGGACCAACTATGGGGTTCTGTATACGGCCTGGGGGATTGCCGGGGCCATCGGTCCGGTAATCGCTTCTGCTGTGGTGGATATCACAGGCTCATATAACGGGTCCTACTACATCTCCGCAGGGCTTCTGCTCTTCACCCTGATCCTTTCCTTCCTCCTGGTGCCCATCCGGGGGAAGAAGGAAGCCTAAGCTTCGTCTTTTCAAAGAGCCTGGTTTATTAAACCAGGTTCTTTTTTATTCCTTTCTGCTTCTTTTTCTGCTAAGATGGGCATAGTGGTCTTTTAGGAAGGGGGGTTCCTGTTGAAGTATCGCTGGTCCATCCGCAATAAGTTCGTCCTGGCAGTCTTTATCGGCTGCCTTCTTCCCTATGTGGGAGGGGGCCTGATCCTCCGGGAGAATCTGGAGGAGGAGTTCTATCGGGGGAGCCTGGAGACGGGCTGGCAGAGCCTGGAACAGGCTCAGGATATGGTGGATGCCAGCCTGGTGGGGGCGATGGAGGATAAGCTGTCTTTCATGGCTCAGGAGCCCCTCCTGGTGGCTGGGGCCGGGGGTCTTTCTTCCTACCTTTCTTATGAGGCCGGAGCGCCCTATCCCCTTCCGGGTGAGGAGGAGCAGGCCCTTGGGGAGCTATTCCGGACCTTGGGGAAAAGCGACAGGAATGTGGATTTCGTCTTCTTCGCCACGGAAGAGGGGGGCTATCTGGAGGAGCCTGCTTTCCGGCCTTTCAGTGCCTATGATCCCCGGCTGCGGCCCTGGTACAGGGAGGCCCTGGCATCCTCGGAGCTGGTGATTTCCGAACCTTACCTGACCCGTTTCAGCGGGGAGCTGGTCCTGTCCTTCTCCCGGCGGATTACAGGGAACGGGAAGGTCCTGGGGGTGGCTGGTTTCGCTATGCGTCTGGATAATCTGGCGGCTTCTCTGGAGAAGATCCGGGTAGGGGAGGCTGGGCGGATCTGGGTCCTTTCTC
Organism: uncultured Eubacteriales bacterium; assembly: GCA_964389165.1. Lineage (GTDB taxonomy): Bacteria > Bacillota > TC1 > TC1 > TC1 > CAYMDI01. The sequence goes on from CAYMDI010000009.1 coordinate 8,177, forward strand.
CGGAATCCCGCTTTATCATCAGCCCGGGGAATGATGCCTGGCTCCTGCGGACCCCGGAGGAGCTGGGGCTTTCCAGCCTCTCTTTCCTCTCCCAGTCCCGGGGAGGGACCTATGAGGCGGAGGTGGAGGGGCATACCCTGGTGGTGAGCACCCGGGTCTCTCCTGCCAGCGGCCTGCGCTTTGCTGTGGTTCAGGATAAGGCTGAGATTCTGGCCCGGGCTTCCGGGGCTACCCTGGTCCTTCTGGGGATCTATGGGAGCACCTTCCTTCTGGTCTTTGCCCTGATTATCTGGCTTTCCGGGAGGATCACCGGGGCGATTCTGGAGTTCTCTTCGGTGATCCGGGGGATGAAGGATCTGGATACCCGCTTCACTCCTGATCAGGGGATTTTCAGTTATGTAGGGAGGAAGGATGAGATCGGCCTGGTGGCTTCTTCTCTGGTGGAGCTTCATACTCATCATGGAGAGCTGATGAAGCAGGTACGCCTCCTGGAGGAGGGGGTCCGGACTATTGATCTGGAGGCCGGGCTTCCTGTGGCGCTTTCTGTTTCCAGGGATAATCCCTTCCGCCGGGTGGTGGAGGCTATGAATGCCCTCTTCCGCCGGACTGTGCGGTATGTGGAGGAGCTGCGCCTCCAGGTGGCCCGGCTGGATGAGCGTAATGAGTATATCCGTTATCTGGCTTATCATGACAGCCTCACCCGCATGCCGAACCGCAGGGCTTTTCTGGATACTCTTACTGAGCGTCTGGAGGCCGGGGAGGCTGGGGGGGTGGTCCTCCTGGATCTGGATGATTTCAAGGTGATCAACGATACAAGGGGGCATATCTTCGGAGACCGGCTCCTGGTGGCTGTGGCCGGGCGCCTGGCCAGCCTGGAGGAGGAGGGGGCTTATGTCTCCCGGATGGGTGGGGATGAGTTTCTGCTTCTCTTCCCTCTGGGGGAGGGGCTCCCGGATCTTTCCTATTGGCTCAGTGCCATTGCGGGGCTTTTCCAGGAGAAGGTTTCGGCCATGGGGGTGTCCTTCCCGGTGCATTTCAGCATGGGGGTGGCTTTGTTCCCGGAGCATGGGACGGATGTGAACGAGCTGGTGATGGAGGCGGATCTGGCGATGTATGGGGCCAAGAAAGCCGGGAAGAACGGGTATCGGGTGTATGAAGGCTCCATGATGGCGGAGGAGCGCCAGCGGGCGGAGATTCAGGAGGCTCTTGCCAAGGCTTTGGAGGAGGGGGGCTTCAGGCTGGTTTATCAGCCGAAGGTAGATCTGGCCCGGGGGGCTGTGGCGGGGTATGAGGCCCTGTTGCGCCTGAAGGATGGGTCCTTCTCTCCTGGGGTGTTCATCCCTGTGGCGGAGGCTAATGGCTCCATCCTGGAGCTGGGGCGTTGGGTTGCCCGGGAGGTGATTTCGGATCTGGCTGCCTGGTCCGATTCACCGGAGGGAGCGCTGCCGGTGTCCTTTAACTTCTCTGTGGCTCAGCTTCAGGACCGGGAGTTCCCTTCTTATCTTCAGTCCCTTCTCCGGGAGAAGGGGGTTTCTCCCAGCTTTCTGGAGGTGGAAATTACGGAGAATCTTTTCCTGGAGGACCGGGAGGGGGGTCTGGCTTTCCTGGAGGCGTTCCATGGGATGGGGGTCCGGGTGTCGATTGATGATTTTGGGACGGGGTTCTCTTCTCTCAATTATCTCTCTTTCCTCCCGGTGGATGTGATTAAGCTGGATGGTTCTCTGGTGGTGCGTTTCCTGGAGGATGGGAAGCATCAGTCTCTCTCTGAGCTGGTTTCCTTTGTCCGGAGCCTTGGGCTTCTGGTGGTGGCGGAGGGGATTGAGCGTTTGGATCAGGTGCTGCATCTCCGGGGTTCTGGCTGTGATCTGATTCAGGGGTTTTTCTTCAGCAGGCCTATTCCTCCTGAGGAGGTTCCAGGGTTCAATGGGAGGGTCTTTGAGATGGGGGATGAGGGTAGTGTACAATAGATTGCCTTGGTTTGCCTTGTGAACACCTGCCTGATCTGATAAGATAATTTCAACATATATTGGCCTATAAGGAGTTTGTGTTGAAAGAACTGAAGGTTGTGGCGGGAATTCTGGTCTGGAACAATAAGATCCTTTGTGTGCAAAAGGGAAAGGTAAAGTATGATTACCTTTCCTTTAAGTATGAGTTTCCTGGAGGGAAAATAGAGGCTGGAGAAAGCCCTGCTGAGGCTTTGGCAAGAGAACTCCAGGAGGAACTTCTACTCCAGGTAGAGGTTAGAGAGGAACAATATTTCCAAAGGGTTGAGTATCAGTATCCGGATTTCCATTTGGATATGCGTGCCTATCTTTGTGAGCTACAAGACCCAACCCTCTCCTTAAAGGAACACATTCATTGCTTATGGTGTGAGCCAGAAGAACTGGGGGAATTGGATTGGGCTCCAGCGGATTGGCCTATTGTTGAGGGGTTGGAGAGAAGGGGGATTTAGGATGGCAGATTATTCCCTTGTGAAGGAACAGATTATTGGGAGCGCCTACACAGGTCTTGTGGATCTGAAGAAGGCTTCTAGAAAAGAATACCAGCCAAAATTATTGGTGAACAATAGCCAAGAAGGCAAAAAGGTTTTGACCAATCTCATTCGTGAGCTTAAAACCTGTGATGCCTTCATTTTTTCTGTCGCTTTTATTACAAATAGCGGGATTGCTGCATTGATAAATACACTGAAGGAGTTGGAGGAGAAGGGAATTCCAGGAAAGATCCTGGCTTCTCAGTATGAGAATTTCACAGAACCAAGGGCCCTGGAACGGCTCCTGGGATTTCCGAATATTGAACTGAGAATTCTATCTGAGGGGAATCTCCATGCCAAAGGATATATCTTTCGAAAAGCGGGATTCTATGACCTGATCATTGGGAGCAGTAATATGACGGCCAATGCTCTTACAGCAAATCAGGAGTGGAACCTGAAGATATCCTCTAGTGAAGAGGGAGGGCTGATTCAGCACACTTTACTGGAATTTGAGAATCTTTTTGCTGTAGCCACACCGGTGACCAAAGAATGGATCAGGGAGTATAATGAGATCTATTTGGAGCAAAAGCGTCTTTTTGATAGAGCAAAGGAAAAGGAAAATGAGACGTTGCACTTGGAGGATCTGCGGAAAGTAGCCCCTAACAAAATGCAGGTCCAGGCTCTCCAGGCGCTGAGTGCCCTTAGAGCGGAAGGTAAGAATAAGGCTTTGCTTATTTCTGCTACAGGGACCGGTAAAACCTATCTTTCTGCCTTTGATGTGAAAAAGTTTGGTGCGAAAAAATTTCTATTTCTAATTCACAGAGAGAATATTGCCCGAGCTGCAAAGAGAACTTACCGCAAGGTTTTCGGTAATGAAGTGAGGATGGGTTTCTACACTGGAAAAAGAAAGGATATAGAGGCCGATTTCCTTTTTGCTACCATACAAACCTTTTCCAAAGATGATATTCTTGGAACCTTCCCTCCAGACTATTTTGACTATATTGTCATGGATGAAGCCCATCATACAGAAGCACCAACCTATCGGAAGATCCTGGAGCACTTTAAGCCTAAATTTCTCCTTGGCATGACAGCCACCCCAGAGCGGACAGATGGGTACAATATCTTTAAGACCTTTGATTATCAGATTGCTTACGAAATTCGCCTCCACCATGCCCTTGCTGAAAATATGCTGGTTCCCTTCCACTATTATGGCGTTCAAGACATTACTGTGGATGGAAAACTACTGGAGGATAATGCGCAATTCAATGATTTAGTTCGTTCCGAACGGGTCCAAAAGATATTGGAACATAGTTTCTTCTACGGTTGTGATCAAGGGAGGATACGTGGTCTAATCTTTTGTAGCAGAGTTGAAGAGGCAAAAAGACTTTCAGAAATCCTCAACGAAAATGGCAAAAGGACTATAGCTTTGTGTGGAGAAGATGGAGAGGAGGCTCGTGAAAAGGCAATTGAGCGTCTGGAGATTCAAGACACATATCATCCTGAGGCCTTAGACTATATCCTCACTGTAGATATTTTCAATGAAGGGGTGGACATTCCTTCTATCAATCAGATTATCCTTCTACGCCCCACCCAATCGGCGATTGTCTTTGTTCAGCAATTGGGTAGAGGACTGCGGAAGAATCCTGGCAAAGAATATCTGACGCTCATAGATTTTATTGGGAATTATGCAAATAACTATATGCTTCCCATTGCCCTCTATGGGGATCACACCTATAACCGGGATAATTTGAGGAAGCTCCTATGTAATGGAAGTAGTTTTATGCCTGGAGCCTCCACTATTAACTTTGACCAGATTACGGAACAACAGATTTTTGAGGCTATCAGTACAGCTAAAATGAATACCTTAAAGGATTTGAAAAAAGATTATGAGTTATTGGCATATAAGCTGGGGAGAGTTCCAAGTCTCATGGATTTTGTGGAATTTGGTAGCCGGGATCCCTACAACTATATTTCTTATGCTAAATCCTATCCTGGCTTTTTGAAGGAGAAGATGGGAGTTCCTGTGGACCTTACTCCAGACCAGCTGTTGAAAATGGAGCTTTTCTCCAAGGAAGTTTGTAATGGAAAGAGGATAGAGGATCTTCTCCTTCTGGAACTGCTGATAAATAGGGGTTTTCTGACACTTCAAAATATCCAAGAAGAGCTTTTACATACTTACCATATTCAAGTGGAGAGGAGAAACCTGGAAGGAGTGATCCGGTATATTAACGGTAGTTTTTTCAACCAGGTGGATCAAAAGGGTTATGGGTTAGCTGGGAAGAGTTTTCTATCTCTTCAGGGAGAACGCGTGGAAGCGACTCCGTACTTCCAGGAATTATTGGAAAATGAGATTTTTTTTGAACATCTTTTAGACTTAATTCAGGTAGCTAAAAGTTCCTTTGATGGAAAGTATCACAGGGAAAGATATTTTGATGGATTTCTCCTTTATGAGAAATATTCCAGGAAGGATGTCTGTCGGATCCTTCAATGGGAAAAGGATGAGTCCGCAGTAATGTATGGATACAAGGTAAAATATGGAACCTGTCCAGCCTTCATCACCTACAAGAAGGATGAAGGGGTTGGGAAAAGCACCCAGTATCGAGATCTTTTCTATGATCAGAAACGATTCCACTGGATGTCTAAGAACAGCCGAAATCTTGAATCCAGTGATATACAGGCTATCAGAGGAAAACATGGACCGATTCGTATTCCCTTCTTTGTGAAGAAGTCTGATGATGAAGGACTGGATTTTTATTTCTTAGGGGATGTGACACCGGAAGAATTTCGTCAAGAAACCATTGAGAACGAGAAAGGCAAGTCCCTGGAGATTGTTAATATCAATGTTGCCTTTCCCCAGAGCATCGACGATAACCTATATGACTACCTGACAGAAGGTGGCACCATCATAGAACCCCAAGACCACAAAGAAGCACAACTTTAACAATATTCCCTACAAGAACCCTTCCCCCACCTTGCCCTCCCGCCCCATATCTGATAAATTAAAGATGTACCCAAAAGGGACAGAAGGAAGGAGACAACAACATGTTATGGAAATGCACAGTATGCGGATACATCCACGAGGACGTTGACGCACCGGAAGCCTGCCCCAAATGCGCCGCTCCCAAGGATAAATTCGAAGCCCTGAGCGAAGAGGCTGCAGAAAAGATCTACAACTCCGATCGCACCAACGACATCCACATGGAAATCATCAACCTTTCCATGCGGATTGCTGACCTGGCCGAAGAAGGCCTGGAAATCGAACTGGACCCCCCTTGCGTCGCAGTCTTTGAAAAAGCCCTGGACGAAGCCTGGGTCATGAAACAGAGAAGCAAAGCCGAACTGGCCGGCCATATGAGCAAAGGCAAGTGGTAAGAAACACCAAAGCCCCCGGGAAACCGGGGGCTTTTCTTCTGTCCATAGGGGAAGGAGGGAGGAAGGGAGTTTTCACCCCACCATCACGCACCCCCAGCCCCCCTGTGATACAATAAAGGGAAGAAAAAGAAAGACAGGTGCCCCTATGGAACTCCAGATCAGAAACGTAAGCAAAGACTACCGCATCGGCCGGGACCGGCGCTTCACCGCCCTCCGGGAGGTAAACCTCGACTTCCAGGGAGGAGAGCTCATCTCCATCCTGGGAGAAAGCGGCAGCGGGAAATCCACCCTCATGAACCTCCTGGGAGGCCTGGACAGAGACTATCTGGGAGAGATCCGCCTCAACGGACAGGACATCCACAAATACAGCGAAAAGGAACTGGACCACTACCGCCGGAACCGCATCGGCTTCATCTTCCAGAGCTTCAACCTCATCCCCCATCTCAGCGTCCTGGATAACGTCACCATCGCCATGACCCTCAGCGGGGCCAGCCAGGAGGAGCGGGAGGAAAGAGCCAGGGAGATCCTGGAAGAAGTGGGCTTGGGAGACCAGCTCCGGAAGAAGCCCAGCCAGCTCTCCGGGGGCCAGAAGCAGCGGGTGGCCATCGCCCGGGCCCTGATCAACGACCCCGACATCATTTTGGCCGATGAGCCAACCGGCTCCCTGGACACGGAAACCAGCGCCCAGATTCTGGAAATCCTCCGGAAGATCCCCGCCATGGGGAAACTGGTGATCATGGTCACCCACTCCCAGCAGGTAGCCGCCCTCTCCAGCCGCATCATCCGCATCTCAGATGGGCGGATCGTGGAGGACCGGAAAGTCACAGAACCCCTGGGAACCTCTGAACTGGTACAGGGGGGAAGCGGGAAGAAGAACAAGACCCTCAGCTTCCTGGCCGCCACCCGCCTGGCCCTGAAGAACATGGCCGAGAAGCCCGGACGGAACATCCTGGTCTCCTTAGGCGCCTCCATCGGCATCACCAGCGTCATCCTCATGCTCAGCATCGGCAGCGGGGTGAAGGAATACATGACAAGCACCATGAACCAATACGTCAACCCCCTGGTGGTGGAAGTGAACATGAAAGCAGAAGAAGGGGGAGGGAGTGAGCCCGCCAACCCCGGCAGCCTCATGATGGCGGAAAAGAAACCCTTTGAAGAGGCGGATCTAGAGAAGCTGGCCGCCATCCCCAAGGTCAGCCTCCTGGAGAAAGCCTGGAGCAGCACCAGCTTCACCGACTTCAAAATCACAGCAGGAGAGGAAGAATACCCCTTCCAGAACCTGGCCAGCCTCTCGGCCAATATCACATCGGAGAATGTAGCAGCCGGAAGCCTCCCCGGGGAGGGAGAGATCCTGGTAGCCGCCAGCCTCTTCCCGGAAGACCCGGAAAGCCACCTGGGCGAGGAGATCACCCTCACCTGGCGCCTGGAAGGGAAGGAGAAGACCGGAACCTACCGCATCAGCGGCCTCTTCGGGGAAATCTCCAGCACAGGAATGGAGAACTTCCACTACGTCTACATGAACTACCAGGACCTGGAAGACCTGGCCGGGAGCAGCCTTGCCGCCAATACCATCTACCTCAGTGCTGCTTCGGAAGAGGATGTTCCGGGAATCAAGGAGGCCGTAGCCGACCTGGGCTATGAAGGCTCCATGGAAGAGAAGCTCCTGGCCATGTTCACGGAGATGCTGGATGTCATGACCTACATCCTCACCGCCATTGCCGCCATCTCTCTGGTAGTCTCCGCCATCATGATCCTGGTGGTCCTGTACATCTCCGTGGTGGAACGCACCCGGGAGATCGGGGTCCTCAAGGCCATCGGAGCCAGACGGAAAGACATCCGCTCCATCTTCCTGGGGGAATCCTTCCTCATCGGCCTCAGCAGCGGCCTGGTAGGGGTCATCTCCGCTGTCCTCCTGGGGCAGCTGATCAACTCCTTCACCCAGCGCCTTTACGATACGGACCTGGTCCTCTTCACCCTCTCCGCCATCCTCTTCGGCCTGGGGGTGAGCATCACCATCAGCATCCTGGCCGGGATCTCCCCGGCAGCCAGAGCCGCCCGCCTGGATCCGGTAGAATCCCTGCGCAGGGAGTAAAGCCGTGAAAGAGACAAGGCTGGAACGGGAGGAGAAGGTACTCCGGGAAATGATCCTCCTCTACTGCAAAGGGCGGCATGGGGGAGAAGAGACCCCCTGCCCCAGCTGCCAGAGCCTTCTGGACTACGGGATGAGCCGCCTGGAGCGCTGCCCCCAGGGGGAAAGGAAGCCCTTCTGCTCCCACTGCGCCATCCACTGCTACAGCCCCGAACGCCGGAAGGAAATAAAGGCTGTGATGCGCTACGCCGGCCCCCGGATGCTCCTCTATCACCCCCTCCTCACCCTGAAGCATTATGGAGGAGACCTCTTCCCTTTCTTCCGGAAGTAGGGTAGGATGAAGGCAAGAAGCAAGCCCATCCAAAAGTGAAGGAGGAACACCCATGAAACTCCAGGGAAAAACAGTACTTGTTACCGGAGCCAGCTCCGGTATGGGAAAAGAAATCACCAGGCTCTTCCTGGAAGAGGGGGCCTTTGTGGCTGCCCTGGATATCCGGGAAGACCGCCTGGCCACCATGAAAGAGGAAATGCCAGGGAAGGAGCGCCTCAGCCTCTACCCCGGAGATGTCTCCAATGCCCAGGCCATGGAAGAAGCGATCCGCCAGATTGTGGCGGAACGGGGAGCTTTAGATATCCTGGTGAACAATGCCGGGATCATGGATGAGATGATGCCAGTGGGGGAAGTCAGCGATGAGCTCTGGGACAGGGTCCTGGGAGTGAATCTGAGAGGCCCCATGGTCCTCACCAGAGCCTTCCTCCGGGAGATGCTCCCCAAGGGAGGGGGGGTCATTATCAATGTGGCCTCTGTGGGAGGCCTCTTCGGCCACCGGGCGGGAGCCGCTTATACAGCCTCCAAGTTCGCCCTAGTGGGCCTCACCAAGAACACTGCCTTCTCCTATGCCCAGCAGGGCATCCGCTGCAATGCCATCGCCCCTGGGGCGGTGGCCACGGACATCGGGGCGGGCATCCGCAACCCCAGCCCCCTGGGGATGGAGCGGGCCATGGCGGGAATCGGCGCCAACCCCCGTCAGGGAGAGCCGGCTGAGATCGCCAAGGTGGCCCTCTTCCTGGCCTCCGATGATTCCAGCTTCGTCAATGGGGCTGTAATCACCGCAGATGCCGGCTGGACCGCCTACTAACAAACATAAGAAAAGAAAGCAAAGAAAGGCCCCCGGACGGGGGCCTTTCCGTTTTCAGTCCCAAATCAGCCCAAAACCTGCCACAGCATCCCCAGAAGCCGCCAGCCCATGGCCCTGCCCTTGAGGAGGAAGAGCCCCAGAGAAGAAGCCAGGAGCAGCAGCCAGAAGACAGCCACCCTCCCTCCCAAGGCCAGAAGCATCCCGGAAAGCTGCACCCCTGCCAGAGCCCCAAGGCCATAAGCCGTGAAAAGCAGCCCATAGTTCCGGGCATAGTTCCCCCCGCCGAAGAGAGAGCGGGTCGCCTGGGGGGCCAGAGCCATCCAGCCTCCCAGGACGAACCAGAAGAGGGCGAAAGCCGGAATGAAGACCTGGGGAGAAGGGGGAGAAAGAAGGAGGGAAAGGGCCCCGGCCCCGGAGAGGATATAGGCTAGCACCATTCCCTCCTCATGACCCAGCCGGTCTGCCAGATAACCGAAGAAGGGCCGCCCCAGGGCCCCGGCCAGGGCGAAGAGGGAGAGGACCAGGGCCATGGTCCCGGGAGGAATGCCATAAGCAAGAGTCCCCAGGCTCCCGGAAATCCCGATGACGCTCAGCCCCCCCAGGGTCCCCAGGAAGAAGAGAAAATGCAGACGCCGGAAGCTGGGGTCCTTCAGGAGAGAGAAAGGCCGTGAGGAGAGGGAAGCCTTTCCTGCCACCTCCCTTTCCGCCATGAAGAAAGCCAGCGCTGGAAGGGTGAGGAGAAAGAGGATCCCCAGGGAGCGGAACGCTCCCTGAAGCCCCTGGGTCTCCAGGAAGAACCGGGCCAGGGGGGCCGTGAGGAGAGGGGAGAGGCCGAAGCCCCCCAGGATGATTCCGGAGAAAAGCCCCCGGCGCCTGGGGAACCAGCCCTGAATCAGCTTCAGGGGCACCCCATAGGATAGGCCGATCCCCGAGCCCATGAGGACCCCATAGGAGAGGGTGAGGCCAAGGAGGCTCTGGGAGAGGGAAGCCATCAGCCAGCCCAGCGCAATGAGCAGGCTCCCGGCCATAGCCTTGCTTCTGGGAGAAAGGCGGTCAGGGAGGATCCCCCCAAGGAGCATGAAAAGAGCATAGAAGCTTAAAGAAATCATATAGGGGAGGCCGCTGAGATGGCTGCCGATACCCAGGACCTCCTCCACCTCCAGGCGGAAGACGCTCCAGGAATATACGGTACCCAGCCCCAGCATAAAGAGGATGGAGAGGCCCAGCTGGACCCAGGGACTGTTTCTGTTCATCATATCGCTTCCTTTCCTTCTAACCAAGGCTGCCCCGGATGGTGCCCATTTTCATCATCCATTCCCGGAGGACCTTTTCTTCCTCCTCCCGGCTTTCCAGGATATCCCCCTGACGCCCGCTGAGGTGGAGGAGGATCGGCTTGGAGGACTGGAGGAGGAGATGATAGAGCTCCGGGGCGGGCCGCTCTTCCAGATTCAGAATCTCCCGGGCCAGGGCCAGGTCTTCCATGTACAGGGAAAGAGCCTGAGAGGAGGCCATCCCTTCCCCCATGGAGAGGTTCACATAGGGCAGCGCCCCCTCCAGATCCCCTTTCAGACCAGGGTAATGCAGGAGGAGGGCATCCACCCCCTCCATCCCGAAGCGCCGGCGCACCGCCTCCAGGCCCCGGCCTGTGCCCATGAATTCCGGAGGCAGACCCAGGGTATAGAGGGAGGCCGTAAAGGAAATGGCCCTTGGCACAGGGGCCTGGAAATCCTGAGGCAGGGCCAGGAGAGCCTCTTTGAGGCCAGGATCCTGGACCATCTCCGCCAGTTCTCCCAGCTCGGCCATCTCCCGGAGGTACTGGAGCTCCTTTTTAGAGCCGGTGAGGCGGTCCCTGTTCTTGGGGAGATAAGGAGCGATGGCCTCCACAGAAGGGAGGAGCGCTGTAAAGAGAGGGATATATGCCAGGGTGAAAAGGCCGATGCACTCTTTCAGGAAGGCTCCCTCCTCTTCAGAAAGGAGGGGAGCCTCCCCTTTCCCCGCCTCCCGGGAGAGGCGGGCGGCAACGGACCTGGCCGCCTCTGGCCCATGGTCATAGCGCAGGCCGGACTGAATGGTGTAAGTCCTCACCCCGGGATAGGTGGCCAGGACCGCTTCCAGGGAATCCTCCCGGAGGCCACCCCGGAAGGGCAGGCTGCCGCAGCCCAGGATCGGGCCTACAGGAATACCCCGCGCCTCTGAGAAAGCCCGGATTCCTGAAAGCCCCAGACGGATAGCCAGGACCGAAGAGACCATCCCATAGGACATGGCAGAATCAGAGCGAGCCAGCATGATGCGCAGGCTTTCCGGAGAAGACCCATCCTCCTCTTCCAGAAAGGAGGCGTAGGTGGAGAGAATCTCCCCGGCCCGGATGAGGGCAGGAACGGATTCCAGGAGGGGGATCACCCGGATCCTCCCAGGGGGGAGATTCAGGCCCTCATCCCGGGTACCCAGTTCCATTACCGAGGCAATGCGCCGGGCTACCGCGATAACTTCCTCCCCCCTCTCAATCATAGGCACAATGGTTTCCCTTATCGCCTGGATCCCGGACTGCCTATAGGCCAGGACATTGGTCTCCACCAGGGACATAAGGCTCATAAGCTGGCGGAAGACAGGCTCCTTCTGGGCATTGGGAATCCGGGGGGTGAGGTGCAGATCCCGGCCAGGCACCTTTCCCCTGGCAATGAGGCCCAGGGCAATCTGCCCGGTCTGATGGTAAGGGGTGAGCTTCCCCTCGAAATCGATCATCATTTCCGGAATTCCCAAGCCTCCTTCTTCTGGCACTCCCAGAATAGCAAAGGCCTCCTCCGGTTCCTGCTGGATTCCCACATACTCCCGGGAGTTGTCCGGGTGCTGGGTGGCCATGGCGGCTGGGAACAGCGCTTCTTGTAACATGTATCCTTCCTCCTTCATTCCCTCAGGCAAAAAAAGCCGGCTGCAGCTATTGCTGCAACCGGCTTTCCGCTGAACTGGATATCTATCCTTTCCCGCAGACTTCCGTCTTCTGGATATGGTCTTCAATATTTTCCGAGGCTATCACCAGGATCACCTTCTCCCCGGTACGGGTGCTCACATCGGAGTAGATGCTCACGATTCCCAGCCCAAGCAGGGAGCCGATGGCTTCCTTGAGGCTTTCCTTGGCGCTTTCAAAGAGGGAGGAGCGGACCTTCTTCACCAGTTCCACCCCTTCTCTGGTCTGCGCCAGGTTCTTCTCCGAGACGCTGAGGAAGCCCTTCAGGCGGATCACCACCATGTCCTGGAGGATGACGCTCCGGATCTGCTCCGGACCCCGTCCCATGTATTCATTCTCAAACCTGCTGATCGCTTCACTGATCTGCGCTTCAATCTGCCCTTTTGTCATGAATCCATCCTCGTTTCAGGCTGCTTTCCAAAAAGCACCATACTTAGCATACCAGAAAGGTAGGTTTTCCGCAACCCCTATTTCCCCAGGAAATCCCGGGGCGGAAGCTCCGGAGCGCCTCCTTCATACATCTGATTCACCTTCACCAGGAGGAGGTTCACATCCACCCCCAGCATCCCCGCCACCTGGAAGACATCATAGCCCCCCTTGAGGCAGGAATCCACCACGCTGTCCTCCAGGAGGAGCTCTGCAGCAAAGACATTAGCCTCAAACTCCGGCTTGCTCTTCATATCGTAGAGGACGAACTCCTGGAAGGTCCCTGCCCGGAAGAAGCGCCTGTGCAGGAGGTCATGACCCAGCTCATGGGCGCAGACCAGATGCTGCATGGCAGGCTCCAGATTGGCGTTGATGAAGATATACCGGTTCCGGAGGATCACCTTGTACATCCCCTTCAGGCGGGTGAAATCGTTCCGGAAAAGGACCTGGACCCCCAGGCCTCTGGCAATGGCAAAGGGATCCCGGGTGCCGAATTCCCGGACCAGCTTCAAAGCAGTCTTGCGGATCTTATCCCCGGCTGCCATATTTCCTGTTCTTCTCCCGGGCATCCCGATAGGCTTCGGTGATGGCCTGGAAGACCGCTTCCTTATCCTCCTCGCAGAGGGAGCCCCCGGCGAAGAGGGCCCGGACTTCCAAAAGGAGGGCGTCTACCCCGGCCATGGGTCCCGCCGCCGTCTCCATGAGGCTGGTGATGGAAGTCCCCAAAGCCCCGGCCAGACGGGAGACGATCTCCACATCCTTAGGATAGCGGCTGTTGCTCTCATAATTCTGGATGGAGCGCATGGTCACCCCCACCCGGGATGCCAGGTCCTTTTGCGAGAGCCCTGCGGCCAGGCGCAGGCTCCGCAGCTTTTCTCCGAATAACATAAAAAACCTCCTCATAGCCTTGACAGGCGAAAGTCCGTTCGCATATAATGGCAGATACCAGAAGCGAAACATCGTTCATAACCAAAGTATAGGTGAAAGAAAGAGGAAAGTCAAGATGGCCCCAGTGATTCTCCATTGTGATATGAACAACTACTACGCCTCCGTGGAGGCGCTCCTGAACCCGGAACTCCGGGGGAAGGCCCTGGCGGTCTGCGGGGATCTCCGGGAACGCCACGGCATCTGCCTGGCCAAGTCCCAGGAAGCCAAGGCCGCAGGAGTGAAGACAGGGGACCCCCTCTTCGAGGTCCGCCGGAAATGCCCGGGGATTCTCATCATCCCTCCTCATTTTGACGCCTATGTCCGGTATTCCCACCTGGCCCGGGGGATCTACAGCCGCTTCAGCGACAGGGTAGAGCCCTTCGGCCTGGATGAATGCTGGCTGGACATCAGCGGCACGGAAGGCCTCTTCGGTCCTCCGGATGAAGCAGCCCGCCTGGTGAAAGAGGCTATCCGGGAAGAACTGGGGCTGACCATCTCCGTGGGACTGAGCCATACCAAGCCCCTGGCCAAGCTGGCCTCGGATCTGGCAGGGATTGATGAGGTCTTCCCCCTCTTCCCGGCGGAGCTGGAAGCCCTCTCCCCCACCCTCCCGGCTTCCGCCCTCCTGGGGGTGGGCCCTGCAACCCGGAAGAAGCTGGCCCGCTATGGCATCCATAGCCTTAAGGACCTGGCCCAGGCAGACCCAGCCTTCCTCCAGAAGCTCCTGGGGAAGAACGGCCTGTGGCTCTTCCTCTGTGCCAGAGGGGAAGACGGCGCCCGGGTAGCCCGGGACGGAGAAGCCCCTCCTGTGAAAAGCGTGGGCCATGGCACCACCCTCACAGAAGATGTAGAGGGGAGGGAAGCGGTCCATCATGTCCTCCTGGAAATGGCCCTGGATGTCTCCTTCCGTCTGAACCGCCTGGGCCTGGTGGCTCTGGGCACGGAGCTGACCCTCCGGGATGCCCGGCTGGCCTTCCATACCTGGCAGGGCACCTGGCCGGAAGGAACAGCCTCCCCTACCGTCCTGGCTGATCGGGGCATGAGCCTCTGGGAAGAGAACTGGAAGGGAGAAGTCCCCATCCGGGCCCTGACCCTCCGGGCTGTGGGCCTCCGGCCCCGGCCTCTGGCAGAACAGCCGGACCTTCTGGGAGAGTATCTGGCCCGCCGGCGGAAAGAGGACCTGGGCCGTACCCTGACCTCCCTCCGGGAGCGCTACGGCAGGGGAGCGGTGACCTATGGAGCCCTTCTGGCAGAAGGGAAAATCCCCCGGGGCCGGAGCCTGGAGATCACCATGCCCGGGCCTATGAGCCGCTAGGCCCGGGGCCGGATGATCCGCACCCCGGAAGGAAAGAGGCGGAAGGTAATCCTGGAGGCCCGGAAGACCTCTCCATCCACATTCACAGGAAAGTCCAGGGGACTCTCCAGGGTGAAAGCCCCGCTCCTGTCATGGAAGACCTCAGGAAGGCTCTCATGATTCCCCCGGATCAGCCGGGGGAAGAGGAAGAGGATACGCAGGGGGGAAGCCTCGGCAATGCGGTAGACTTCCAGAAAGCCGGAATCGGTCCGGGCCTCCGGGGCGATCTTCATCCCGCCTCCATAACAGCGTCCGTTGGCAGCGGCGGCCAGAAGGACCTTCCCCTCCAGGCTCACTTCTTCTCCCTCCAGATTCCGGAAGGAGAGGGTAGAGGGGATGCTGGCATAGCGGAAGACTGTATAGAAGATCCCCAGGATATATGCAGCCATCCCTCCCAGGAGGGGGAGGGTCTTGAAGTGCCGGGCATTCTCCACAATGGCGGCATCCAGGCCGGCTGAAGCCACATTGAGGAAATACCGCTCCCCGGCCTGGCCCAGGTCCATGGGGGCTGCCTCCCCTTCAATGGTCCGGAAGAGGAGGCCGTCTCCCCCTTCATCCTCCAGCATCCGGAAGAAGTCATTCCCGCTTCCTGCAGGGAGGACTCCCAGGGCCCCTTCCCAGGTGCCCAGGCCGTTGAGGACCTCATTCAGGGTGCCGTCTCCCCCCACCGCATAGATCCTGGCAGACTTCCCCAGGTGGCGGTATTCCCGGGCCAGGCGCTCCCCATCCCCGGGCCTTTCCGTGAAGCGGATGATGGGCTCCTCTCCCCGCTCTCTGAAATATTCCCGGATCTCCGGAACATAGGCGGGACCCCGGCCCTTCCCCGCTTTGGGATTGATGATGAAAATATGCTCCATGGATTCCTCCTGTCTTTTGTTCCCCCATTATATCCCCTCCCTCCGGCTCCTGACAACAAGAAGGGGGAAAGAGCCATAGGGCTCCTTCCCCCTTCCCAAACAGAGGTATCTGGTATTGTTTTTACTGGCCCCCCTCCGGAGCCCCGAAGATCCGGGGGGTGAGGCGGACGTACCAGGCCGCAGCCTGGACCTGGATGATATAGGCCAGGGAGATGATCAGGGCGATTTCCGAACCTTCCTTCCCGAAGACCCCCATGGCGATGGCCAGGGCGATGGAGAGGTTCCGCATCACTGTGCCAAAGACCAGGGCGATCCCTTCTCCCCGGCTGAAGAGGTATTTCCCCGCCAGGGTGCTGAGGAGGAAGTTGATGGCATAGAGAGCCAGGAGGGGGAGGAAATAGTAGAGGAGGACGGAAGGGTCTTCCAGGATGCTCCTGGCCTTCAGGGCCATGGAGACAAAGACAATGGCCAGGACCCCCAGGGTGGAGATCAGGGGGAAGCGGGGCTTATATCTGTTCTGGAAAGCCTCTTTCCCCGCATAGCGCAGGAGAAGCCACTGGGTAGCCGCCCCCAGGATCAGGGGCAGGAAGACGATGAAGAGAATCTGGCTGAAGACCTCCCCGATGCTTACCTTCACCACGGTGCCCATGAGGCCCTGAAGATAGAGGG
>CAYMDI010000010.1:0-23950 GCA_964389165.1 uncultured Eubacteriales bacterium
GCACCAAGCAGGATTTTCGGCATGTCCATCGATTTCCTACGCTTTCTCTTGCTGCTCTTTTTCTGATTTCAGACGCCATAAGATCTTCCCATGGCGGATTTCCTCTTCAGCTACAATAATAGGCTTATGATGCTTCAGGGCGTCCCGTTCTTCCTCAGTAAGAGACCGGACTTTTGCAAGTTCTGGTCTTGATGAAGAGCCTTCCTCAGCCTGCAGGCTGAGTTCCTTCTGAGCCATCAAAGAAAGGTTTTTCGCTCTTCTGGCCACTACCATCACACGGAGATATTTCTTTTCTTCCAGAATCGGCCCGGAAGCCTCTTCCCAGTCTTGGTCAAGCAATTGTTCGTCCATAAATTATCTATCCCTTCTGCTGCAATGCATTCATCTTAATATTATATCACAGGTATCCTTAAATATCCTTTAGAAACCCTTCAATATCCAGTCTTTTGCTGTCAAATTTGCATTTTTCAGCAATGATGATGGCTTCGATCTTCTCAACAGCACGATCTACCGTATCATTGACAACGATATAGTCATACATGGTCATGTATTTCAGCTCATCCCGAACCTTCTGCAGGCGCATGGCAATATCCTCTTCGCTGTCCCGCTTCCGCTCTCTGATCCTCTTGGTCAGTTCTTTGAAAGAAGGGGGCATGATGAAGATGAGGATGGCACCCTGGGCCTTGGCCTTGATCTGCAAAGCGCCCTGCATCTCGATCTCAAGAATGACATCCATCCTGTCCTGGAAAAGGCGTTCCACTTCTTTCTTCAGCGTCCCATAATAGTTGCCATAAACATGGGCGTATTCCAGAAACTCATAGCGGCTGAGGCGCTCTTCGAACTCTTCCTTGCCAATGTAATAGTAGGACTGATCCGGCACCTCTCCAGGGCGTACATCCCTGCTTGTTGCAGATATGGAACAGGCCATGGAGTCAGGATGACGCCTGAGAAGAGCCTGGCAGATCGTGCCTTTACCAGCACCGGACGGACCTGAAATGACCAGAAGAAGATTCCTTTTTTCCATACTGCTTTCATCCTTTCTATTCAAGGTTCTGTACCTGTTCCCTGATTTTTTCCATTTCAGATTTCATTTCCACTACGGTGGCGCTGATATCAGGGTAGGAAGACTTCGAGCCGATCGTATTAACTTCCCTGTTCATTTCCTGCAGAAGGAAATCCAGCTTCCGTCCTACTGGTTCCCTGCTTTCCATTTCCTGACGGAAATGGCTGATATGGATGCCCAGGCGGACGATTTCCTCTGTGATGCTGGACTTGTCTGCAAATGCCGCAACCTCAAAAGCGATCCGGTCTTCATTAACAGGCACGGCCTCCAGAAGGGTGCTCAGTCGTTGTTGAAGCTTTTCCCTGTATTCAGCCACGACAAGATCCCCCAAGGAAGAGATACCGGCAAGGTGCTTCTCTACACGAGCGATTCGCATCTTAATATCCGCATAAAGCTTCTGGCCTTCCTCCTGTCGCATATTCAGCAAGCTGTCGCAAGCCTCCTGCAAGGCTTCCCCTATAGGCTCCCATAGCCCTTCTTCCGCAGCCCTTCCATCCCCTGACAGAACTTCAGGATAACGGAGGATATCCTGAAGTGTCAGATCACCAGGTATCGATAGATGATGTTTGAGCTCCATGGCCGCTTCCAGATAGGCTGCTGCCAGATCATAATCCAGAGAAAGGGTCTTTCCACCGCCTGGAACAGGGATGATCTCAAGAAAAACAGAAAAGGAGCCACGTTGGAAATTCTGCTTAATCAGACGCTCCATCTGTTCCTCAATCTGAAGCATACCCTTCGGCAGACGGCACTTAACCTCCAGAAAACGGTGGTTTACAGAACGAAGCTCTACCGTAAAGGCCTTGCCAAACCCTTCCCTCCTGCCTTTTCCATATCCAGTCATACTTAGCATAATCCAACTCCTTGAGGTTATTTTAAAAATTATACCAAAATTACCAGCTGAAATAAACGAGATTGCACAAAGAAAAAAACCCGGAATATTTTTCCGGGTTCAGGGTTCTAGGACAATAAGATCTCCCTTTGCCGCAAAAGGAGCCAGAGAACCTGCCTTCCCTTCTGCGATCATTGCAGTCCCCCTTACATAGGGAGGTATGCCCCAGGCCTTGAAAGACTCTGCAGCAGCCAGGACATAGCCTTCTGAGCTCAGAAAGAGCAGATCAATCGGCTCTTTCATGAAAAATGTATGAACACTCCTGCAGGGGCGGAGCAAGGCCCCCTCACCAGGGCTAAGATGTTTCCCCATCAGGCCTGCCAGCCTGGCAAAGGGGGTATCCATGACTTTGCATTCAGGTAAAAGCAGACGTTTTTTCGTGTGATTCACCAGTTTCATCAGAACAACCCGCTTTCCCCGATACTGGTAATGATATTCAGCACTGCCGGACCCAGGACGATGATGAAGATGACAGGAAACAGGAAGAAGATGATCGGGAAGATCAGCTTGACCGGGAGCTTCATGGCGGCTGCCTCCGAGCGCTGGCGTTTAGACAGGCGCATCATCTGAGACTGTATTTTGAGAATATTGGATATATTCGTGCCTAAGGCCTCGGACTGGATCACTGCAGTAATGAAGATATTGAAATCATCCACACCAACCCTGCGTACAGCATCCTTCATAGCCTCTGTCCGCTCTCTTCCCTTGGCAATATCATCAAGCATCCATTTGATTTCCATGCTCAGGACATCTGTCTTCCTTGCCGTCACCCTGGTAAGAGCCATATAGAAACCCAATCCTGCCTCAACAGAGATATACAGGAGGTCAATCATATCCGGAAGGGCTGCCTGGATTTTCTCCTGCCGCTTCCTGGCCCGGCTGCGAAGGCTTAAATAGGGAAGTATGAAGCCGATCGCCAGACCGAAGATGCCAAGGAGCAGATCAATCTTCCCTGTGAGCAGGGAAATGACAGGCCCCAGAAGGATATAGAAGATTACCGCATAAATAATCTGCTGGGCAAGGATCTGCGTAGGCTTCCGGACTTTGGATTCCCCTGCATGGTAAATCAGGGCCTGGTACGCTTCAAGAATGGATTTCGGCGTCATGCGGCTGAGAAACTCAATGAATTTCACATAGGTCGGGTCAATGACACGTTCATAGAATGACTGCTGCTCTTCATCTTCATCATCCGGTGTGAACACAGTGGCTTTCAGCCTTCTCAGGCGGTCACGGATAATCTCCTTATCTGAAAATAGCAGGAGCCATATTGCGATAAAGATCAGTGCAGCAGCTAGTGCAGCCAGGAATAAGATAACAGGTTTCATGGCAACCTCCTATATCTTCTTGTTCAGGATGGTGAAGATCCAGAATATGCCTATAGACTGCATGATTCCGGCAATTCCCAGCATAACATAGCCTGGAAATGTTGTGTAAAGGGGTTCTATGAACTCCCTGTTCAAGGTAAAAAGAATCATAAAGATGCCAAAGGGGATGGCGCCGACTACAATGGCAGACATCTGGCTCTGAACAGATAGCCGCTTAATATCTCCCTTCAGCTTGACCCTTTCCCGCACCGTGTGAGCAAGGGTATCAAGGATTTCCGACAGGTTCCCCCCCACCTGACGGTTGATGCTGATAGAAGTGACGAACATATCCACATCTTCATCATCGGCTTTCTCCGCAAGCTCGTCCAGGGCCTCGCCCAGGTCCTTGCCAAGAACAGTATCATGCACCAGTTTGCTGAAGTCGCTATGAAGAGGTTCCCTGATATCGTCAATAGACTTGACAATGGACTGGGAAAAGCTCAATCCAGCCCGGAGGCCGTTGGAAATCAGGGTCAGGACCTCAGGGAGCTGCTCGTTGATTTTCTTGGCGATGTTGCGCCGCTTGATACCTGCGTAGATAAAGGGGATACGGTACCCAAGAAAGCCCCCTAGGATACCCAGAAGCAGATTCCATGTTAGGAGGGTGAAGACAGCTCCTGTTACAAGAGTAGATGCCAGGAGAATCATCTTCAGCTCTTCAATGTTTATTTTAAGCCGGGCTTTCATAATGACCTCCCGGGCTTTAGCATTAAATCTGGCTTCAGGAAACAATCTTGAGGAAATCCTGATCAGGAGGTTTTTGCGAACCTCTTTCACTGCTTTGACAGGGACATCTTCTTCAACCTGAAGTCCTTCAAATCTGGAGGTATAGCGATTAAGACGCTGTCTCATATGGCTTCTTCTTCCCCCGATGAAACTACCGAAAGCCAGCACCACCAGGAAAACCGAAATGGCCACCAAGACCAGGAACACATACTCTAGGAACATGGCAATCTCCTCCCGAAGCAGCTCTATTGCTTATGAAATATGGTCGTAGGCAGATTCTCTCCATGATTCCGCAGTTTATCCATGAATGACGGGACAACTCCTGTCGGTTCAAAATGCCCGAGGACCCGGTTCTTATCATCAAAGCCTTCCTGCTCAAAGGTGAAGATATCCTGCAGGATGATCGTCTCCCCCTCCATGCCCATGACTTCAGAAATGCACACGATTTTCCTGCTTCCATCGTTAAGCCTTGAAACCTGAACGATCAGGTCGATGGCCGATGCAATCTGCTCCCGGATCGCCTTTGAGGGCAGATCCATCCCTGCCATCATCACCATGGTTTCCAGACGCCGCAATGTGTCACGGGTAGAATTCGCATGGGCTGTGGTAATGGAGCCATCATGCCCTGTATTCATAGCTTGAAGCATATCCAGTGTCTCCCCGCTCCGGACCTCTCCAACAATGATCCGATCCGGCCTCATCCGCAGGGTATTCACCACCAGGTCCCTGATGGATACTTCCCCTTTTCCTTCAATGTTGGTTCCCCTGCTCTCCAGTGTGATAACATGATCCTGCTGCAGCTGAAGCTCAGCCGCATTTTCTATGGTTACAATACGCTCGTCTTTTGAGATGAACCCGGACATGACGTTCAGCAGCGTCGTCTTACCCGAGCCTGTCCCGCCGGCAACAATGATATTGCATCGGCCCCGGACACTGGCAATCAGGAACTTGGCTATATTCATATCCAAGGTTCCGAAATTGATCAGATCTTCCAGTCCGTAGGGATCCGCCGCAAACTTACGGATTGTGACAATCGGCCCCTTCAGGGAAAGGGGAGGGATGATGATATTCACCCTGGAGCCATCGCTTAGCCTGGCATCCACCATGGGACTGCTCTCATCGACCCGGCGTCCGATAGGTGCAAGAATCTTATCAATCGTATGAAGCACATGCGGGTTGTTATTGAACCGCACATCTGTTTTCTGCAGTTTCCCCTTGCGCTCCACATAGATGTTGTCATAGCCATTGACCATGACCTCAGAAACGGTTGGATCATCCAGTAAAGGGGTAATCGGACCATAGCCGATGATCTCATTCATGACATACTGTGAGACGATTTTCTTTTCTTCAACGAAAAGATGCCTTCCCTGTTTCTGGGCCAAGGCTGACTGCACTGCATTAATCTGCTCTTCCAGGGCCCGGACTTCCTTTTCATTGGAACGCTTAGGGGTGATGGTCAGGGTGTCGATCACAGTACTGAGGACCGTGTTCATGAATTCTCCCAGTTCCTTCTGTTTTTTCACCACAACGGTTCCTTCACCCTGCTCATCCTTCACAACAGCCATGGAGCCTGTAATATTAAGATTGTTGATATCCATGCCTTGCTCCCTTCTTAAAGAATCTCACCTTTGCCCGGGGTATTGATATCCTTTACGATTCTGGAAAACACTCTGGCAATATCATGTTTCGGGTACTTTGTAAAGAACGGCTCACCCACATTCAGGGTTGATGTGACTTTCTGGTCTTCCTTCAGAACGTAATCAATATTCCGGCTCAGAGCCTTCTCGATATCCCCTGCTTTCAGCCCTGCATGAGCGGACTGCTTATTCAGAATCAGACGGATCTTCTCTGCTGGGAAACTGTATTCTGCAAGATTCCTCAGGGCCATCTTCGTATAGCTGACTGAGCTGATTTCCGGATTCATAAGCAGGAAAAGCTTCCGTGCATAGTTCAGGGCCGGGATGGAAAAAAGCTTGAAGCGGTCGGACATGTCGATGACCACATAGTCGAAATTATCATAAATATGCTTGACGATGATTTCCACCTGGGCTGCTGAGATGAAATCATTCTCCTGTGGCTCATTGATCCCGGCCAGGATCTTCAGCCCGGAATCATGAATTGTCATGAAGGATTCAATATTGTCCTTATCGATATTCTCAATAGCCATGAGGACATCATGGAGTGTGTTTTTGGGCTGGAGATCCAACCCTTGGGTAATGCCGCTGTAATCCGTATCCAGATCCAGCAAAGCGACCTTCTTCCCGGTCTCCCTCACAAGGGCTAATGCCAGATTGATGGCAAAGAAGGTTTTTCCTGTCCCCCCTTTGGTGCTATACACCGAAAGGATCTGTGTGTTATTAAAGCCCTTTTTCTTCAGTTCTGCAATCTCAATCTTCTTCGAGATTTCCACAACCATATTGAATGCTTTGATAATCGAGTCATGAAGGATATTGGAGCGGATGGGCCGGATCAGCACATCTCTGGCACCCGCAGCAATGATATTGGAAACCGTGGAATCCGTAAACTCCTCCTCGATTATCACAATCGCCTTCCGGGGATAGGAGGCCCGGATCTGTTCCGACACATTATACCCGTCTCCATTATAGTCATGGGAAACCAGGACTACATCCACTTCATCCCGGCTGATCATGGTCAGGGCTTCAGCCATATTCTTGGGGACTTTGGTCATAACCATGTCATCCAGTGTTGAAAAGTGGTTTTCCAGATCCAGCCGTTCTTTCAGATTCTTCTCAAGAATCATTACTCTGATTTTATTCACGGCGCTTACCTCCCTCTCCAGGAATCGAAATTCTCAGATCCGTATTCCAGGATATTCAGTCTGGCCTTATCAATAGGACTGCGCAAGGTAATATTCAGTGTGCCGTTAATCTGGGCATAGGAAAGGATTTCCGCCTGATCCGGGGTGAGGAGCAGGGTTACGGAACTCGGGATATTCCCGGCGGCTACTTCATCGGCCACCTGCCCTGAAGTTCCAGGGCTCGTGCCTACAGCCACAACTTCAATATTCTGGAGCTGGGTATAGGTCATCAGGGTCTCCCCGCCCCCATAACTAGCCAGGATATCGATTTTGTCCCCTACACGGATAAAGCCACCCAAAGATAATGTCTCATTGGTGGAAATGGTCATCGCTCTCATGCCCTCCGGGATCTTGTAGGACAGACCCGGGGCAGTCTGCCCCGTAGCAATCCGGCCCAGAAGGACCTGCTCTCTAGCCATGATATCCGACTTTGTAATATAGCCAATCACCTCATCGACGCTCATTGCTGCATCCGGATGAACGGAATCTGCAGCAATTTCCCTTAGTTCCACCATATCCGGTGTGATCTTGGTATCCACAGGGATGTCCTCCTTGGCAACCACGACTGTGTCCGTATTATAGTTGATGATGTTCTGCCGTTCTACAGAACGGAGGTATAAGGATAGCAGGATGGTTGTTGCAAGAGCAACTGCAGCCGCCAGGACTACAATGCGTTTTCTCAGTTTCATGGTTCTCCTCCTTAGAGCACAAGCTTGCTGTATTTTGCCGCATCCGGAATCTCCGGATCAATAGACTGGTCATTATCCCGGATCACTACCTCAATCTGCCGGACCTCTCCGGTCAGCTGGATCTTAATGGCGCCTTTATCATAGCTTCGCCCTTCCACAACGGGGTCGTAAATCCTTCTCACACCAGCTCGGGTATAGCCGGCGCCGAAAAGGGCTTCCGTAGACCCCTTGTTATCTGCAACCATCACATCAACGATTTCTGCCACCGCAAAGGAATCAATTTCAAAAAACAGGGTGTTACCCTGCGTCCTCACTAGTTGGACGATAGGCACCAGCCCATACATGAACTCCCTCCGGTCTTCCGGCTCTGCCAGAGTCTGAGCCCGGCGGAAGCGGTCTTCCACAGCACTAATGGCTGATTGGGCCACCCCAGGCTTTCCTTTAAACTCTGTTCCGATTTCCAGGTTGATCTTTGTAGGATCCCCGGCAATAGACTTATTGATAATGTTCTGACCATTCCAGGCTGGGTCGATATAGATGAAACCCGTCTGGTTTGGATAGGTGACATCATTGAAGGTCATGTTCCCGTCATGGAGAGCTTCTGCATTCTGATAGGTTTCTGTGGTCAGAAACAAAGGCAGAATCTGCCCGCTCCTCAGAGTCCGGACATACCCCCAGGTTGCTACCGCCCTGTAACGGACATTCGCTGCATATTTATCCAGGAACTGGAAGAAGAGCAGGCCCTTCTCCCTGACTGTCTTCACTTCAATGACCTGCCTGTTGTCGTAGGTCCCGTCGGAAAGCTGGATATTCATGTACTTGATTTCAACACTGACCTCTTCATCCGAGCCGTTTTCAATGGCGATATCCGTAGCAATGCTGATGGCCCTGGAGCGGATCGCCGACAGGGCAGTACCATCGGTTACCCCAAGGCTCTTCTCCATTTCTTTGGCCCCGGCCAAGGCCGCCGCATCCGCCGCAGTCAGCATCTGCTTTCTTGCGGAATACAGAATCCCAACATCAACGACAATTGCCGTGAATGCCAGGAGGAAGCCTGTGAATACCAGCATCGTAATGACGGTGATGGCCCCTCTGCGATTCAGTCTTTTCATGATGCGCCTCCTTATTCAAGCCGCATGACAGCCCTGCTGCTCATCAGCACAGGGTCATCCACGTACAGTCCGATGATGGGTGTTACCTCCCCGACCACCTCAATAACCACATTCCGCACATCATTGGCAGTATCTTCAACCTCATATATCTGGAAATGATCTGCATCGTCTGGCACGCCCACTCCGCTTACGCCGCTCAGGGATTCCACTACGGCATCGTAAGCCCGCTGGTCCCGGTTAGCCGTGGTCACAGCTGCCACCCTGGCTCCTTCCCGGGCCGCACTGGTGAGAGTGATCTTCGCATTGAGGATCCAGCCGAATTCTACTACAGCAAGAAGAAAGAAGAGGAGGATCGGCACAATGAGCCCGAACTCGATTATGCTCTGACCCCTTTCATCCTTCAGCCCTTTCAGACCAATCTTTTTGAACATCGTCCATCACTCCCTTACAGCAAGGTGCCGAAAAAGGGCTTCAGAACCCCGGTTAACACGATCAGAGAACCGAGGGCCATAGGCAGCCCATAGGGTACATACAAGGGTTTCGCGCCGTCGCCGATTCCAAGAAAGGGCTCATAGAGCCTTCGGAAGAATTCCCTTCCCGTGCCAAGGTAGAGGGCCTTTCCCAAAGGAATCGCCAGATAGCCTATTGTCTTCATCAGGGTTTCCTTCAGACGACCCTTATATATGGCATAGATAAGGATAAGAAAACCCCCTGCCACTATAGAAACTGCCATTGCCTGAAGGAGGAAGAGCCAGCCTTTCAAAGACCCGATTGCAGCAGCCAGTTTCAGATCCCCGCCGCCCATTGCTCCGGAAAGGAACGGGAAGAGGAACAGAAGGAAGCCTGCACCCACTCCCAGAAAGCTGTCCAGGAGGCCGGGTCCGCCTTCTGCCGCCACCTGAAGCGCCAACCCTATAAGAAGGGCAGGCATCGTCAGAAGATTAGGAATCTTCCTGTAGCGGAGATCCCAAAAGGCTGCTCCCGCCAGCAATGCGATTAGAACAATGTCAAGAGCCAGAGTCAGTATTTCTTTCAAGCTTCAGCCCCCCTGAAACATTAAAGTCTCCCCAAGGAGACTTTAATGTTCTGTTATTCTGTTTGATGGTTTTAAAGTCTCGACGCTATCCAGTTCGTCTGATACCAGTTGCTTCCGTCAGTCTCAGATGGCATTGTCGATTTCGGTATTCACCTGGTTGAAGAGCCCCTCAAGGGTATCTCCGAAGATTGCCAGGGCCGCGATTACGATAATGACAACCAGGACGATCAGCAGCCCGTATTCCACAAGGCCCTGACCTTCTTCATCTTTCCAAAGTCTCTGCATGAATTTCATGATACATCCCCCTTTGCGATCGTTGCCGGAACTTCCGGCTCAATCCTTATTTCTACTTTCATTATAGCCCTTCCCCTACAGATGTCAACAATATAAGGATAATTCTATAAAAATTATATTAGATTTTAAAAAGGTTTTCTACAGATAAAATACAGATTCAGCTGAGTGTGTTTTGTATTCGCTTTGTCATATATGTATTCCTTTTTCTGGCAGTCTCTCTTTTTACAGCCATCCGGAGTACCCGCTCCTCTCCGATCAGGACCAGGAGTTTCTTCGCTCTTGTCACTGCTGTGTATAGCAGGTTCTTATCCAGGAGGATGAAATGGGAGGAGACAAGGGGCAGGACTACAGCTTCATACTCGCTTCCCTGGCTCTTGTGGATGGTGATCGCATAGGCCAGCTGAAGCTCATCAAGCTCGCTTTGGTCATAAGGGACTCTGTTCCCATCGAAGTTCACCAGAAGCTCTCCATTGCCTATCTCTTCTACTTCCCCTATATCGCCATTGAATACCTTCTTCTCATAATTGTTCCTGACCTGCATGACCTTATCCTTTTTCTTATACACCTGGTCACCATAGGCCAATCCGCCTCCTTCGGGATGCAGAAGACTCTGCATGAGCCCATTGATGTGCTTTGTCCCTACCAGCCCCTTCTTCATAGGGACAAGGATCTGGATATCTTCCTGGGGACGGAGGCCGTATTTTCTGGGCAGCCGTTCCAGCACAAGCTCTTCTATTAGCTTAAGGATTTTCTCCTCATTCCCCTCCCGTATCAGGAAAAAATCATCTTCCTCTTTATTTCCACTTTCAGGGAGTTCTTTTCGGTTGATAAGATGGGCATTCTGAATGATTTTGCTGGTTGCCGCCTGACGGAATATTTCCGTAAGGCAGACCCCGGGAATCCTTCCTGATGCGATGATATCCTGCAGGACATTTCCCGGACCGACTGCCGGAAGCTGGTCCACATCCCCCACCAGAATCAGAGAAGCACTGTCTGGCAGGGCTTCCAGGAAACTGCAGAAAAGAAGGATGTCGATCATGGAGGCTTCATCCAGGATGTAGACTCCTGTCTCAAGAGGATTATCCCTGTTCCGCTGGAAACCGCTCTCCATATTGTATTCCAGCAGACGGTGTATGGTCAGGGCCTCTTGTCCTGCAACTTCTCCGAGTCGCTTCGCGGCTCTACCTGTGGGTGCAGCCAGTATGATAGCGAAATGCTTCGCCTGCAGCGCTCGGATGATTCCAAGGACGGTGGTGGTCTTCCCGGTCCCTGGCCCCCCAGTGAGAAACATGAATTTCTCCCGGACAGCCAGTTCGATTCCCTGAATCTGCTCATCGCTGTAAAAGCGCTGATTCTCCTGAGTCAGCTCCGTAATGAGCTTCATCGCCCCGGAACTGTCTCGGGGCTCTGCCATGAGTCTGGCAATTTCCCTTGCTGAACCCGCTTCTGCTTCATAGAGATAGGGAAGATAATACCTTCCCCCTTCCTCAGCAATCAGCCGCTTCTCTTTCAGCAGCTTCTCCATAGCACTTTCAAACGAGACCTCTTCACCCTTCACCACAGTTGCAGCAGCAGTGAGAAGCTCTTCTTCCAGAAGGTAGACATGCCCCTGGGTGCTTTTTTCTTTCAGAGTATAGAGGAGGGCAGCTTTCATCCGTTCAATGGAATCAGCTTCATAACCCAGACGCAAGGCAATCCTGTCCGCTACATGAAAGCCGATTCCTGGAACCTCATCAGCCAGACGATAGGGCTCTCTTTCAACAGCCTCCCGGCTTCTCTTGCCGTATCGCCTGTAAATGCGCAAAGCATAGGCCGTAGAGATTTCCAGACCATGAAGGAAAAGCATCACTTCACGCAGTTCCTGCTGCTCTTCATAGGAGGCCCTGATAGCCTCCAGTTTCTTTTTGCCGATTCCAGGGATCTCCAGCAGGCGCTGGGGATAAAGAGAGAGGACATCCAAGGTATCCTCCCCGAAATAAGCAACGATTTTCTCTGCATAAGCCGGTCCGATTCCCTTAATGAAGCCTGATGAGAGATAACGGATCAGATCTTTTCTGGAAAGGGGGCGGAGTTCTTTGTAATTCAGCGCTTCCAGCTGGATGCCGTAGCGGTTTGTCACCAGATCCCCTTCTATGGATAAACGCTGTCCTGGAAAAAGGCGCACAAATCGCCCCTTTACCGTGAGCAGCTGATCTTCATCCCCATCATCTTCCAGTAAGCG
This sequence comes from uncultured Eubacteriales bacterium, assembly GCA_964389165.1. Lineage (GTDB taxonomy): Bacteria > Bacillota > TC1 > TC1 > TC1 > CAYMDI01. Next base: position 12,213 of record CAYMDI010000010.1, read on the forward strand.
GAAGATGTGGAAATCACTGGCAGCGTCCTGATAGACTATGCGATGCACTGTCCCTGTGACTTCACCCATCAGGCCTCCTCGCTCTCCTCTGGCTTTTCCCCTTCCCTGGTAGAATCATCCCTGTCTTCCCGGGAAGACTCCAGCAGGCTTACATAGCGCTTCTTCAGCCTGGTGTATTTCAGATAGAATGCGCTTGTTGCCAGCAGGATTCCCAAAAGGATGAAAAGGAGCATGAAGAAGCTGATGGGGATATTCCGGATTGGCAAGCCGAAAAAATTCAGACTGAAAGACCCTGGATTGAGGAAATCCAGGGTAATGACTAGGAGTAGGAGCGCTAGGGCAAAAATCAATACTATCATGCTATCCCTCAGATCTTATTAGAGCCCAGTTCCATCCGGCGGGCCAGGTCTTTCATCTGCTTGATTTCCTTCTGGATTTTCGCCTTCTCATCCAGGATCTGCAAGGCCACCAGGGAAAGGACCTGGATATCTGAGACCCTGTCCTTTCCGCTTTCCATAGCCATAATGCGCTCGTTGAGCTCATCCACCAGCCCATTGAGATACTGCAGGTCTTCTGTGGTACGGATGCTGTAGACCCTGTCGAAGATTTTTACTGTTGTATTCCTGACTTCTTTAGCCATCAGCGTAATGTCGCCCCCAGTTCCTGCTCCAATGCCTGGAGGATTCTATCATGGATTGCTCCGACTTCCTCATCAGTCAGGGTCTTCTCCCTGTCCAGATAGGTCAGTGCGATAGCCATGCTCTTCATACCCTCCCGGATCTGGCTGCCTTCATAAACATCGAAGAGCCGGGCAGATATAAGCTTATCCCCGCCATTGTGACGGATGACAGCCTCCAGCTGATCATATCTGATCTCCCTTGGAACCATCAGGGCCATATCCCGCTCTACAAAGGGGAAGCGGGGCAGGGGAGCATAGACAGGAACTTTGGGAAGGCTCAGTGAGGAAAGATCTACCTCCAGATAATATGCCTTTTCCCGGATATCGTACTCCTCAAGGACCTTGGGATGGATTTCCCCAATCATCCCCACAGCCGCCCCATCAATTGAGATCATCCCGCAGCGGCCCGGATGGAAGCTCCCTGCATCCTGCCTGGGTATCAGGACCCATTCATTCAGAGAAAGGCTGGAAAGGAGTGTTTCCAGGACTCCCTTCAGAGAATAGAAATCATTGAGGGTGGTACCCTGCCACTCCTTCTGCTTGTTTTCCAGCAGAAAGACACCCAGGGTAAGCCGCTCTTCAGGCAGGCCTTCTGCTCTGCCTTTGTAGATCCTCCCGGCCTCAAAGAGCTTAATATCCCGGATCTGGCGTTTGTAGTTCCTGCTGGCCGCTTCCAGAATGCCTGGCAGAAGGGATTCCCTCATGATGCTTTGGGTTTCGCTGAGAGGATTAAGGACCTTCAGCCTGACATCTGGTGCAATGTCCAGGCGGCATCTCTCATAGCTCCCTGGATCCACAAAACTATAGGTGATGATTTCTGCAAGCCCCTGATGGGCCATAAGGGACTTCACCTTTTCCTGCAGGATGAGCGGTTCTTCTCTTCTTAGTGTGTTGGTAGCACCTACAGGAAGAGTAGCTGGGATTTTATCATATCCATATACCCGTACCACCTCTTCCATGAGATCTGTCTCTCCCTGGATATCGATGCGATGGGGCAGGGGCTTAACCTGAAGGACATCTCCCTGTGTAACTGTGTGAAAGCCTAAACGGCGGAAGATTCCTTCCATTTCCTCCTTTGGCACGGTCATCCCCAATAGCCGGGAGATCCGGCCCGGGCGGCAGGTGATTTCAGGAATAGCCTGTCTGGCAGGATAATTGTCTGCTGCAGCCTCTCTGGGCCTGCCAACCCCAAGGGCTTCCATGAGATAGGCTGCCCGTTCCATGGCTATAGCCACGTTTTCTTCAGAAAGCCCTCGCTCATAGCGGCCAGAGGCTTCACTCCGCAGCCCGAGTCTCCGGCTGGTCTTACGGATGCTTGCACTGTTGAAGTGGGCAGCTTCAAGAAGGACTCGGGATGTCCCTTCCGTCACCTCAGTAGCCAGGCCCCCCATGACCCCAGCCAAAGCGATAGGGCCCTCCTGATCCCGGATGGTCAGCATCTCTCCATCCAGTTCCCTGTCCTGCCCGTCAAGGGTGCGCAGGATTTCACCCTTTGCAGCCCGCTGCACCAGAATCCTGCTTCCGCGGATCTGCTCCAGATCGAAAGCATGCATGGGATGCCCTGTTTCAAACATGACATAGTTGGTGATATCCACAACATTGCTGATAGGGCGGATACCCACATTCCTCAGAAGATTCGCAAACCAGACAGGGGAAGGGCCTACCTTTACATCCTCAATAATCCGGCCGATATACCTGTGGCAGAGGTGCTGGTCTGCAATCTCGATTTGAATCTCTTCTTCATTCTGGGTAGCAGGAAGAACTTCCAGGGGCTTCAAGGCATAATCTTTTTTCAAGATCAGCTCTCTTGCCACATTATATATCCCATAACAGTCTGCCCTGTTGGGGGTCAGTCCCAGTTCCAGAATATGGTCATCCAGTCCCAGATAGGCCTTCACATCAGTTCCCGGCAGTACATCCTCCCCCAGAGGAAGGATGCCGTTTCTGGCCTCTTCCGGCAGGAGGGCGCTGTCGATCCCCAACTCTTCCCCAGAGCATAGCATCCCATAAGAAGGAAGGCCTCTCAGTTTAGAGAGGCGGATTTCCCCTCCGATGATCTTTGCCCCTACCAGTGCTACAGGCACGTTCATCCCTGCACGGATATTATCCGCTCCCGTGATGATGCTTAAAGGTTCCTGCTCTCCTGCATCAATAGAGCAGATGGTCAGCTTATCTGCGTTGGGGTGTTTTTCCATAGTCAGGATTTTCCCCGCCACAATCTTTTCCAGCTGGTCCCCCAGTGGCCGGCTTGCATCCACCTCCAGTCCCAGGTCTGTAAGAATTACGGAAGCCTCTTTTGGATCTGGAGCTTCTCCGAGATATTGTTTCAGCCACAACATGCTGATATTCATGTTCTACCCCCTAAACTGCGACAGGAAGCGCAGGTCGTTTTCAAAAAGAAGACGCATATCGTCAATTCCATATTTCAGCATGGCAATCCGCTCAATGCCCAGTCCGAAGGCAAAACCGGATACCTCCTCTGGATCATAGCCAGCCATTTCAAGAACCCTTGGATGGACCATGCCGCTGCCCAGGATCTCTAGCCACCCTGTGTATCCGCAGACCCGGCAGCCTTCCTGATTGCAATTGCCGCAGGAGACATCCACTTCCGCACTGGGCTCAGTGAAGGGAAAATAGCTGGGACGTAGGCGGATTTTCCGGTCTTCGCCGAAAAGAGAGCGGACCAGGTAAAGAAGGGTGCCTTTGAGATCGGCAAAGGAGATGTCCTTATCCACAAGAAGCCCTTCAATCTGGTGGAACATGGGGGAATGGGTAGCATCATCATCCCTCCGGAACACTTTCCCCGGGGCGATGATTTTTACAGGCAGCTGCGGATGGAGCTGATCCATGATCCGGGCCTGGACCGGGGAGGTATGGGTGCGCAGGACCACATCTTCACTCAGGTAGAAGGTGTCCTGCATCTCCCGGGCAGGGTGGTCTTTGGGAATGTTCAGGCGCTCGAAATTATAGTGGTCCTCCTCGATTTCATAGCCTTCCACAACTGTATAGCCGATTCTCGCCAGGATATCTTTGATTTCCTCTTCAATAAGGGTCAGGGGGTGCTTCTGGCCTCCTCTGCCTCCATGTCCGGGCAGGCTGATATCTATCTTCTCCTGAATCAGACGGGCTGAAGAAGCCATCTCTTCCAGCTCCTGAATTTTCCCTTCAAGGCTGCCTTCAACGGCTTCCTTCAGCTCATGAATGACCTTTCCCAGCAGGGGCCGTTCCTCCTGATCGACTTTTCCCATATATTTCAGGCACTCTGTTACAAGGCCCTTTTTCCCGAAGTAGGCATTGTGTACCTGTTTCAGCTCTTCCAGGGTCTCACCCTGCTTAACTGCCTCCAGCCCTTTAGACTTTTCTTCCTCCATAAGGGTTTCAAGAAGGACCAGCTTTCCCTTCAGCTCTCCTTTTTCAAGGCCTTGAAAAAAATCCTTGATTGCTCCTGTCATCATACACCTCCAAAAAAATATACTTCCATCCCAAGGGACGAAAGTATTTCCGCGGTACCACCCTCATAAGCATGCTCTATGCTCACTCAATATCCTTAACGCGGACCTACGGCTTCCCTACTGCTAGTTCAGGTTGCAGCTCCGAGATGAACTTCCTCCTGCATCCTGGCAAAGGAACTTCCAGTCACGGTTCCCTCTCCCTGAGCGCCAATGCAGGAGTACTCTTCTCTTCATTGCTCTTCTTCATTATCTTAACAGATTGCTGCAGGCCTTTCAAGAAGCCTGATTTACTCCTTGATGCCTCCCATGAGCATCCGCACAGCAAACTTCACATCCACAATACGGAAGGTATGGGAATCCTCCTGGTCTTTTTTCTCCATTAGGCTCTTTACCTCATCATACATGTCACGGGGAATCGAGAAGCTCTGGCTGGCTTTCTTATCTTCCTTCTCAAAGAAATTGAATACAAGGGAATCCTTATCCAGGCTGGCAAAAGAAGCCCGACCCTCAACCAGCTTCAGCTGGGTTCTGGCCAGAACCTTGCAGCCTTCCACGGCCCTGTCATCCAGCCCGGCATCGAAAATGCTGATCTTTTCCAGAAGGCTGAAGTATTCAAATACCACACGGATCTTCTGATCGTAGCCGGAATCCAGAATGTGCAGCGTCTGGGCATTGAGGTTGGCAATCAGCTCCTCCTCTTCCTTCATCCCCACCGGATAATCCGGAACCAGGTAAACGAAGAATTTCGCCTTCGCATCATTATAGTAAAGGGGGATATCCACTCTCCCTTTATATCCGCATGCTTTGCAGGAAAAGCTGTTGATGCTCTCATCGAAAAGCTTCTCTTTGAGATCCGGATTCATATTCACATTGACCTTCTCCCAAAGGATAGCTTCCCCCTCTTTTCCGCAACTCGGACAGCTAATCTTCTTGACAATCTGCTGGATCAAAATGCATTCTCCCCTTCCAAAGGCTTACAGCCGGAAAGGTCTTCCGGCTGTTTTTCTCATTATATCAGAAGGCGTCTTGTTTTTCTACTGCCTCTTCGGGGAAAACCTCTTCAGGCGCAGCGCATTGCTTACCACGGAGACCGAACTGAAGCTCATAGCCAGCGCGGCGAAGATTGGGCTTAACAGGGGGCCTCCCAGGAGATAGACCAGTCCGGCAGCCAGTGGGATGCCCAGAACGTTGTAGAAGAAAGCCCAGAACAGGTTCTCTTTGATATTTCGGATGGTGGCTTTTGACAGTCTGATAGCATCGATGATATCCATGAGATCATTACGGACAAGAACGATTTCAGCAGAATCAAGGGCAATATCCGTTCCGCTGCCAATAGCAATTCCCACATCGCTCTGCACAAGCGCCGGGGCATCATTAATACCATCCCCGACCATAGCCGTCACCAGGCCTTTGCTCTGTATCTCTTTGATAATCCCGGCCTTATCCGTAGGCTGGACCTGGGCATAGACGGTTTTGATCCCTACTTCCCGGGCGATGGCCTTTGCTGTGATTTCATGATCTCCCGTAATGATATAGGTCTCAATCCCCGCAGCCTCCAGGGCCGAAACGGCAGACTTGCTGCTTTCCTTGATGGGATCGCTGATGCCGGCTACTCCGGCGACCTGTCCATCCGCTGCAATGAAGATCGGCGTCTTTCCTGCTTCTGCCAGTTCCCGGAACAGGGGAAGCTCCTTCTCCCAGGCTATGCCCAATTCTTCCAGGAGAGCCTGGTTGCCAATGGCTATTTCCCTATTGTCCACCCTGCCTGTTATCCCTTTTCCAGGCAGAGCCTGAAAGCCTGACTGGGGATACAGGGAGACCCCTTCCCCCTCTGCCGCTGCAAGAAAAGCTTCTTTCAAAGGGTGCTCTGATGCTTTTTCAAGGGAAGCGGCCAGGGAAATGAGCCTGCCCCTTTCTGCCTGGCCCGTTGGAATCAGGTCTGTCAGTGCAGGCTGGCCCACTGTAATCGTGCCTGTCTTGTCAAAGACAACAGCCTGGATCTTATGGGCGGCTTCTAAGGCTTCGCCGCCTTTGATGAGAATCCCCAATTCTGCTCCTTTCCCTGTAGCAACCATGATGGCTGTAGGGGTGGCCAGCCCTAAGGCGCAGGGGCATGCGATAACCAGGACCGAGATGAAGATGCGCAGGGCGAAGGGGAAATCTCCGCGATAGATCATCCAGAATAGGAAAGCCGCACTGGCCATCAGAATTACAGCAGGGACAAAATAACCGGATACCACATCAGCCAGTTTGGCAATGGGAGCCTTGGTGGCCTGGGCCTCTTCAATGAAGCGGATGATGCCAGCCAGGGCCGTATGCTCATTGTCCTTCTGAACCTCCAGGATCAGGGCCCCTTCCTTATTCTGAGTCCCAGCGTAAACCAGGGTCCCTGGCTCCTTCCGCACTGCCATGCTTTCACCAGTCAGCATGCTCTCATCCACATAAGTAAGTCCTTCCAGGACGATTCCGTCAATGGGGATCTTCTCTCCGGGACGGACCTGGATCCTGTCTCCCACGCTGATATCCTCGATAAGGACTTCTTCTTCTCCCTCAGGCAACAGGCGGATGGCTTTTTTCGGGGCGATCTCATAAAGCAGACGGAGATTATTGGCCGTACGGAGCTTGGCCCTGTTCTCAAGATATTTGCCCAGGAGGATCAGGGTAATAATCATCCCTGCTGTTTCAAAATAGAGATTATCCATGGCCATGTGGCCATGGGAATAGATCTGCCATACTCCCCACAGGCTGTAGAGAAGCGCGCTGCTTGTCCCAAGGGCGATCAGGGTATCCATATTCGGCCTTCTCTTCCACAACAGGAAAAACCCGAGGGTATAGAAGCGCCAGGCAATCCCCACAATAGGAAGCAGAAGGAAAAGCTGGGTCAGGGCATAAGCCATGGGATGCTTCATATGATCCAGAAAGCCAGGAAGAGGCAGGCCTGCCATGGGCCCCATAGCAATGTAGAGAAGGGGCAGCATAAAGGCTATTGCTGCCAAAAGCTGGCCCTTCTGCCTGGCCATCTCCTCTTCCTTTTTCCTCAGGCCGCTGCCCTCATCCAGAATCATGCCTTCATAGCCCTGGCTCTTGATGATGCGGAGGACTTCCTTGCGGCTTAGCACATTGGGCTCATATTCCACCCTGGCCACCTCCGTGGCCAGGTTCAGGTGGACTGAAACAACGCCCTTGGTGGCAGATAAAGCAGCCTCAATCGTATTGACGCAAGAGGCGCAATGGATGCCCTGGATTTTCAGTTTCAGGACTTCCCTCTTTTCCTGAATGGAAAAGCCGATTGCCGCAATCCTTGCGCTGATTTCCTCCAGGGAAACGCGGCTTTCATCATATTCCAGGGACAGGCTTTCAGTTGCAAGGTTCACATTCCCAAGGAGCACCCCATCCACGCTCTTCAGTTCCCGTTCGATGCTTGCTGCGCAGGAAGCGCAGTGCATGCCCTTGACCATCAGGTTCTTTTTCATCATTTCACCTACTTCGTCATTTTTCTGATCGTTTCCATCAGTTCATCCAGGATTTCTGATTCTCCCTTAGAAATATCCCGAACCAGACAGGTCTTGAGATGATTCTCAAGAACCAGGTTTGATACTGCAGACAAGGCCCCTTTTGAAGCTGCGATCTGCACAAGGATATCGTCGCAGTAGCGATCCTCCTCTACCATCTGAAGCAGGCCCCGGACTTGTCCTTCAACCCGGCTAAGTCGCCTGAGCAGGTCTTTCTTCAGACTTTCATGTCTGTATGTCCTTTTTATTTCACGTTCTGCCATCATATCCTCCTATACCCCCTTGGGGTATCTGACTCCAGTATATTCTCCCAACTGATTTCTGTCAATAAGAAAGGAGAAGCCTAAAGGCTTCTCCTCAGCAGTCTATCCGTCTATAGAGAATGTATGGCCAGTCCATGGACGGCTTCCGCCGCCTCCATGACGCTTTCCGAAATGGTGGGATGCGCATGGATCGTCTTGGCAATATCTTCCACAGTCAGTCCCTTACGCAGGGCCAGAACCGCTTCCGCAATCAGATCCGTCGCATGGGGTCCCATGATATGAACCCCAAGGATCTCGTCTGTTTCTGCAAGGGCAATGATCTTGATAAAGCCATCCTTTTCCCCGATGCACTGAGCCTTTCCCGAAGCGGAAAAGGGGAAGCGCCCAACCCGGATCTCTCCTTTTTCAGCGGCCATCTTCTCTGTGAGACCGATAGAGGCGATTTCAGGGAAGGTGTAGATTGCGCTGGGAACGAATTCCACATCAGCCGGCTCATTCTTGCCCTTAAGGATATTCTCAACAACAGTCTGGCCCTGGGCGCTGGCTGCGTGGGCCAGGAGCACCTTGTTGTTCACATCCCCGATGGCATAGATATGCTGGACATTCGTCCTCATTGTAGCATCCGTAAGGATCTCTCCTCGCTGGCCCAGGGCCACGCCGATTTCCTCAAGGCCCAGCCCTTTGCTGTTCAGGCTGCGGCCGATTCCGATGAGGACCTTTTCCCCAGTCAGTTCTTTCCCGTTGTTCAGATGGAGGACCATCCCTTCCGGCCCTTTTCCCACCTTCTCTACCATGACCCCGGTCTGCACCCCGATTTTCCTTTTCTTCAGAAGCATGGTGAAGCGCTTGCTGATTTCCTCATCGGCCATTGGCAGGACCCTGTCCAGGGCTTCCACCATAGTTACGGTGGTCCCCAGTTCAGCAAAGACACAGGCGAACTCACAGCCGATGACCCCGGCCCCGATGATGATCAGGCTTTCAGGCAGATCTGTCATGCGCAGGATCTCTGTGCTGGTCATCACGTTGACCCCATCATAACCTAAGGCTGCTATGGTAGCAGCTTCAGAGCCTGTTGCAATAATGATGTTCTCAGCCTCTACAGTCTCCACGCTTCCGTCTGCTGCCGTCACCTTCAGAGTATGGGCATCCGAAAAGGCCCCTGTTCCCCGGATCACATCGACGCCATGATGCTCCAGAAGCTTGTCAATACCACCGGTAAGCTGCCGCACGATGCCGTCTTTTCGTTCAATGATTTTCTCCAAGCTGACCTGCCACCCATCTACCTGGATTCCGAAGCTTTCCGCCTCCTTGATGTGATGGAGAACATTTGCACTGGCTAGCATGGCTTTTGTGGGAATGCAGCCTCTGTTCAGGCAGGTGCCACCTACCACATCCTTTTCAATAAGGGCGATCTTGCCACCCAGCTGGGCCCCGCGGATTGCCGCAACATACCCCCCAGGACCAGCGCCTAATACTGCAATGTCGTACATTCTGCTTCCTCCTATCTATTCATTTCTGGACTCAACAACTGAAAGATCGAAACCGAGATAATCGCAGGAGGCCAGCTGATAGCGGATACCCTGATGGACTCCATCGACAAAGCCCCGGTTATCGAATCGATTATGAATATGCCCGTAAACACAGGCAGTTACCGGATATTTTTCCAGAAGCCTGACAAATTCCCCTGGCTCCCCATTTCTTGCAAAGGGAGGGAAATGAAGCAGCGCGATGATCTTATCCGTTTTTGCAGATTCCAGGGATAGTTCCAGCCGCTTCAGCTCCCTCAGATATATTTTCTCATCCTCTGGAGAGAGAGGTCCGTCTTCAGGGAGATTCCAGCCTCTCGTCCCGCAGAAGCTTATACCATCCAGCTCAACAGAATCATTCTGGATGAAATGCATATCCCGTAAGCCAAGGGCCCGGATTTTTGCCAGACTGGACCACCACAAGTCATGATTCCCTTTGACGAAGAGCTTCCTGCCGGGAAGAGCCTGGAGGAATTCCAGGTCTTTCATGGCATCGGGGAGCTTCAGGGCCCAGGAGATATCCCCGGGGATCAGGACGATGTCCTCTTCAGCCACCTTCTCCAGCCAGTTGCTGCGGATTTTCTTTTCATGGTCTGCCCAGTTATCCCCGAAGATATCCATGGGCTTCTCCCCGGAAAGGGAAAGGTGCAGATCTGAAATAGTGTATATCATGCTAGACCTCGACGATTTTAACCACCAACATCGGTTTGCGCTGGGTCTTCTGGTATATGAAGTTATCCAGATCATCCCGGAGGGAGGACTTGATCTGAGACCATTCCTTTGTCCCGACCTGACGGATCTTATCTACAATCTTCCGTGTCTGCTTTTCAATATCCTCCATCAGGGCTTCTGACTGTTTTACATAGACAAAGCCTCTGGTAACCAGTTCCGGATTTCCGACGATCTGACCCTTTTTATTCATGGCAATAATCACCACAATGACCCCATTTTCCGATAGGATCTTGCGGTCCCGGAGAACCACATTGCTCACATCTCCCACTCCCAGGCCATCAATGAAGACGACACCGGAATGGACTTTCCCGGCAATATGGATCTTCTCCTTGCTAAGCTCGATAAGATCGCCGTTTTCAGCAATCACGATATTCTCCTGAGGTATGGCCATATCCATGGCAATAGCCTTGTGGGCGATATGCATCCGCTTCTCTCCATGGACCGGAATGAAGAATTTCGGTTTGAGCAGGCTGAGCATCAGCTTCAGATCATCTTCCTGGGCATGACCGGAGACATGGATGTCGAAGGAACGCCCATAAACAACCTTCGCACCCAGGCCAAGGATATGGTCGATGAGTCTGGCAATGTATTTCTCATTTCCAGGAATCGCCATGGCAGAGAGCATCACTGTATCATCCGGGAGGATTTCAACGCTGCGGTGATCCTGGGTAGCCATCCTGGAGAGAGCCGCATTGGCTTCACCCTGGCTGCCTGTGGTAATGATGCAGATCTTATCCTTTGGCAGGCGCTGGATGGCCCGGATGTCCATAAGCTGGCCTTTGGCAATCTTCAGATAGTTCAGCTCCTGGGCCACTTCTGTGATGCTTTCCATGCTTCTTCCCACCACAGCCACCTTCCGGCCTGTCTTGTGGGCTGCTTCGAAAATCTGCTGCAGACGGTGTACATTAGAGGCAAAGCTGGCAATGATGATCCTTCCCTTTGTTTCCTGGAAGATCGCTTCCACATTTTTCCCTACAATCTTTTCCGATCTTGTAAAGCCGGCCTTTTCAGCGTTAGTGCTGTCAGACATCAGGGCCAGCACCCCTTTTTCCCCAAGATTTGCCAAGGTGTAAAGGTCTGTCACCTGTCCGTCAATGGGGGTGAAATCGATTTTAAAGTCCCCTGTATGGACAATAGTGCCTACCGGGGTTTCAATAGCCAGAGCCACGGCATCAGGAATGCTATGGCTGACCTTGATGAAGGTGATGCGGAAGGGGCCCAGCTTGATATCTTCCCTGGGGTTCACAACATTGAGCCTGGGCTTTGTCAGGAACTTCCGCTCCCTTAGCTTCCGCCGGATCAGCCCTACTGTGAAGCGAGTGCCATAGACAGGCACATTCAGCTCATCCAGGATATATGGCAGAGCGCCTATATGGTCTTCATGTCCATGAGTGATCACAACCCCCAGAAGCTGATGGATATTATCACGGACAAACTGGATATCAGGAATGACGATATCGATTCCAAGCATCTCATCTTCTGGCATGGTCATCCCGGCATCCACAATGATCATCTGGTGGTTATATCGGATGACATTAAGATTTTTCCCAACCTCACCCAAGCCTCCCAGCGGG